>CAIOOA010000066.1 GCA_903859815.1 uncultured Methylococcaceae bacterium
ATACCGCCTTTGATGGTTCAACAACGAACCTTGTGGAGCGTCAAAGCTTGCTTTGACCTGGTTCTGGAGCGTCAAAGCTTGCTTTGACCTAGTTCTGGAGCGTCAAAGCTTGCTTTGACCTGGTTCTGGAGCGTCAAAGCTTGCTTTGACCTGGTTTCTGGAGCGTCAAAGCTTGCTTTGACCTGGTTCTGGAGCGTCAAAGCTTGCTTTGACAGTCAAAGCAAGCTTTGACGCTCCAATCCAATACCCATTGGAGCCTTATCGTTTCCCGCGACTTCTATTTTTCTATGCCCAAAGAAACTTTTCACGGACAGAAAAATATTTTCCCGGCGCACAAAAACTGATAACGGACACAAAAAAATAATTCCGCATACAGAAAAACCTATTTTCGGCTTACCCAGAAATTTTCTGGTGATGAAAGAACTTTTTCTGCGCCCTATAAACATTTTTGTAAGCTTGGAAAATTCTTCAGTGGGCATAAAACAAGATTCCCCAAGACTGAAAAAACTTTTTATATTTTCAAAACAACATCCTCCCTGCTGCCATGAGTAGCAACCGGAAATACTTTAAAATAACTCTTGACAAAAATGCTTTTTTTAAAATAATCTAATTGTCAAAGGAAAAACAGAAAAAGCTTCCGCCAAAATAAGGAGCCTTTTGACTGCTTGCCTATCGGGTTTTTGTGTTTTGATCTGCTTTGAAATGAGGTTGATGCGAACATGAGCGGTGGTACTTTCTTCCCCAATACCGAAGCTGAGCAAGTCGTTTGGCTGAGTCACTATGCTTTGAAGATTCCTATTCACGGGCCTATTTGCGGCATCAGTGATACGGAAATCCAAGCAACCCTCAAAGACATTGCCTATTGGGTTTGGATGCTGCAACATTGGCACCCCGCCACCCAGCATGATGCCAAGGAATCCACAGCACACAAACTCAGGATGATTAGCGGCTCTGGCACAGGTAGTACAAACCATCCCCAACCCACGGTGTTCCCCGACCCGCCGCCCATCCCCGAACCCGGCATACAAAAACGCCTGTTCAGCCAGATTGCCCGGATCAAGGCTTCCCTAGAATTTAATGAGTCGATTGGTCATGACCTTGGCATTATCGCCAAGACCACGACCACCGATCATCCCATCCCCGAATTTACGCTGACCGTGGAAATGGGCGCGACCGGGCATCGCGTCCGCATTGACTTTAAGAAATACGGACATGATGGCATTTGGATTGAAACCCGCACCAACAGCGGCGAGTGGTTCTTCCTCGCCATCGACACCGTGAAACCGTATTACGACGAGCGCCCCTTAACCCCCGGCAACACCCATGAAACCCGTGAGTATCGGCTGCGTTGGTGGGACAAGAGCGAACCCCACGGCGAGTGGAGCGCAGTGCAGAAGGCGGTGGTGGGGTGAGGAGGCTTTCAGTATGTTGGTGCTATAGAACTCTACCTGAATCAGTTATCAAGCTGAACTTATGATGCAATATTGTTTATTATTTATCCCTTTTCTAAAATAAAAAAGTTATGGTGTATTAAGTGAAAATAATTTTATATTTAGTAGTTGTCTGCTTACTGTCTTCGTGTACAACAACGGTTAAATTGACAGCTAAAAACTCAACTAATATACCTGTTGATGTTAGTGCAGAGCTAGCGGATAAGAATGGAACGAAAGACGGTGAATTAAATTTATTTTCTCTGGATAAAGATGAAACGAAAACAGCTTCATTCGATGTGGATAAAAAAGGGAGCTTTACTTTATTTGCTGGCCCCACAGGGGCTAGCCCAATCTTTAAAAAAATTATACCTGTAAAAGGCCAGTCAAACCCATATTTAGTTAGCCAAACAATAACTAGAATTGGAAATCTACTCGATGATCGTCAAAGCCTTAAAACCATTTCTGACTCCTTTAAGAACCTTGGAGATAATATTGGCGGCTCACCGCGTGATCTCCAGTCCGCACTTCAGACCGTGATCGGAGCAATGGTAGTTGCAATACCTGAATCAGATGGAAAGCCGGGAAAAATTATCCACACAATAACACCGATCGAACTAGGGGTTAAAGTAGTTCAGCTTGAAGAGGTGCCAAAATATGATAACCAAGAGATGGAATCGGTTGTTATTACAGGAAGTGCTGCCATGGATGCTAAGACATCAATTGGCCCATATGGGGCATTCGGCGCATCACTTAAGAGAGATTCCGCTTACACCCTAGCCTGGACCTTAAAGGGATTTGGTCAGGTTGATAAAATAGAGAGCGCTGACCGACAACCATTAATTCAATTAGGGAAATTAAGCCCAGAAGTCAGGAGAAATCTTTACGGATTGCTCAAGGATAATCCGACCGCCAAGCTATATTACATAAATCACTATTATGTTCTTAGGCAGGCGCTTCTCAAAATTAAAGAACACAAGAGGAGTGATGCCAGTACCAGTCTCGACGCCTCCAATATAGTTACAGCATCAGGAGTTTTTACCCAGGAATTTGCCACGGAGCAAGAAAAATCATATTCAGATGTAATATTAAATTTTTACGGACAGCCGCTTGCTTCAAACTTTCCCCTGACCGATGATGCAGAGGACAATTTAAATAAAGTCCGTCTCAAACCCACAGGAGAAAAGCAAGAAATGATACCGCCAGAGGCTATAGAAAAACTTAGTTCGCCACCTAATCTGCCTTAGCCTTATAAGGCGGAACCATGGATGGGTTCCGCCGAATGGGAACCACGGGCGAATCTTGTCCATTCTGTCATATGGCATCCATTTTTCGGCGGATCACACCCTGTATCCGCCCTACGCGAACTGCGCTGGTGGGACAAGAGCGAACCCCATGGCGAGTGGAGCGCCGTGCAGAAAGCGGTGGTGGGAAGTTGAAGCAAAATGATGATGCATTTGGGTAATATTTCACGGAATTTAGTTGTTGATGAGGTATAGAATTTATTTTAATTCACGAAACGCGACGGGGTTTGTAAACCTTATTCAATAAAAAACCACAGGAAAAATCCTAAACATAGTTTGCATCCTTATCATTTAACAGAAGCTTTTATAAATAACGAGCCAAGCTGAATACTTTTTGACATAAAACGGGAGGATAAATTTATCATTATATCAACCTTGTTAGAATCCACGTCTTTGGACTTGAGCGTCAAATTCGATGATGTCTAACACAAAGTTAGGCAGTTCGACACAAAACACAATGGCTTTCGTCAGAAATGGCGATACTTTCATCATTTAGTTAAGTTTTCCATTCTTTTAATGTTGGAGATAATATGGCTACTTATACTGGCACTCAGTGGATAGAACTTATTGTTCTAGGGGGATTGGCGGGGGCTTTGGGGCAGGGTGCACGGTGCATCATTGGATTGAAAAAACTTGGAGATCAGGCAACTGCCGAAGGCAAAACAAGAGAAGAACTGTTTGATGCAGCACGATTGGTCACTAGCTTTTTAATTGGCTTTGTTGCGGGAGCATTTGCCGCAATATTTGCATCTCCTGACTTGGCTAAAATACAAATTGAACAGTTTTTAGCATTCGCCTCAGCAGGGTATGCAGGTGCTGATGCAATAGAGGCTGTAATTTCTCGTATCGAACCCAACAGTGCTGCTAAAGATAGCACAGGCACAGACTCCAGCAAATCTGACTATTTAGGGTGAGTTATGGCAACTCTACAAATATCACAACCACTGAATTCCACGCTAATATCCATTGCGCGCTTGAATATAAGGAAAAGCCAGCCAAACACCTCGGCCTTCGTCGCTGAAAAAGTAGAAGCGGGAGCATTACTGAAAGCTGTAGGAATTGTCAAGGGTGAGGCGATTTACGGAAATTCCGATTGGTATGCGGGGGAAAATGATACTTTTTTTTGGAGTGGTGCAGTTAAGGAATATACATCTAGTGAATTATTAAATAATAACCCTTTAGTTAGAACCGAAAACCCAGTCTCTATAGAAAAGGATTTTGAACAATTTATTGATCGACTAGAGCTGAGATACTTTAAAGGTTCTGAATTCACGCCATATTGGAATCGCGTAAAAAATGGCGTATCGAACTCTGTACCTCCCATATCGCTGTGGAATAATATAATTAACACTATTGTGATCCTTGATGCTTTACGACATGAGATAGGGGCATCAATCACAATGTTATCAACCTATCGATCTCCCCGCTATAACACTGCGGTAGGAGGTGAACCAGCCTCATTCCATATGAAGTTTATGGCGATTGACTTCAATTGCAGCGAGGGAACCCCTTTATCATGGGCTACTCAATTGAGGGAATGGCGTGGTAAATCATTTGACCTACCTGGCAATGCGGGAAGCTTTGTTTTTCATGGGGGTATTGGGGTTTATACAAATGATAGTTTTGTCCATGTGGATACTCGTGGGTATGATAAAAATTGGAACGGCTAACCCAACGCGGTAAGGCGCATTCGTAAGGCGCAATAGCGGCTCCGCCGCGTATTGCGCCGGATTAGGTGATAAACTATCGAGCATGAAGCCGCCACGCACTCCTTGGGGTGATTTCCCCAATGTTTTGATTCATGCTCAAGAATCATGGGTCAAACAACATCCCGTTTACCACGCTGCCAAATCGGGTGATGGTTTCGCTGCAATTAGGCTGGTAAACGATACCTTGAATATACAACAAGTATCAGCGATTGGCTCATTGTTAGCCAGACACAAGCCTATTCTGGTTAGCGCCCATGCCTATGAACGGGAAGGGGTGAATGCGATTCCTGAAATTTTCGCCGAAGACATAGGGAATCGATTGGGTTGGCCCGTCGATTCAGGTGTGGTACAGATTAATGTGGTTGCCCATACCGGGGCGGACGGATTCACCCGATTGGCTCGACAAGCTGAATTCGACGGGCCAATCCAAGCAGGGTATGAATATGTTTTAGTGGATGATTTTGTTGGCATGGGTGGCACCTTAGCCACAGCGCGGCTATATCGAAACGCATGGCGGTAAAGTCCTGGCAGCAGTGGCTTTGACGGGCAAGCCACATTCTGCGCAATTGAATCTCACGGCGGCACGTCTAAATGAACTGAGGAGCAAACATGGCAGAGAACTCGAATATTGGTGGCATGAGCGATTCGGTCACGCCTTCGACGCGCTTACTGAATCAGAAGCTCGGTATCTTGTCCGCACCCCGGATGCTGACACCGTCCGAAATCGCATTATTGCGGCAGAGCAAACAGGAACTGGCTCTGTTGGCAACACAGACGAAATATGCCAATAATCAGCTAATTCGGTAAGGTCGTAAGGCGCAAACGCGGTAAGGCGCATGCGTAGGGCGCGAGCGGCTCCGCCGCGTATTGCGCCTAATGGTGTTGATTCATCGTTTGTCGCAATCTAGCTTACGCCTTTGGTCTATGTCCTCTAAACTTGCCTTAGAGAAAATGAGATCAATCAGGTGAACTATGCGAATCTACCTAGACATGTGCTGTTTCAATCGTCCCTATGATGATCAGACACAGTCGCGCATTAGGATTGAAACTGAGGCAAAGGTCGTCATTCAAGAAAAGATCAAGAATGCTGAATACGAACTCATTTGGTCTTCCATTCTGGATTTTGAGTGTGCTAAGAATCCGTTTGATGAGCATAGATTCGCCATACTCAATTGGCGCAGAATTGCATCGACCATGATAATGATCGATAAGCATGTGCTTGAACGAACCAAAAGCCTGATGAACCATGGTATAGGTGAATATGACGCACTCCATGTGTCTTGTGCCATGGCAGGGAAAGCCGATGTTTTCATAACGACTGATGATAGACTGCTCAAGCGCTTGCAAACTTATAATGGCGTTATGGCAATGTTGCCGCAAAACGCCTTAGCTTTTTTGGAGAACTGGTATGAAAACTGAAGCTGAAATCCGAGTTGCCGGCATGAATGCGCTGATTGGCGCTTTAGGGTTGGTTGAAGCAGAGCGTTTCTTGATGGCAGTCTCTCGTGAACGATTTGATTATACAGAATGGCGCAGGCAGGGTTTGCCTGATTTACCATTAGAGGAATTAGCAAGACTGGCGAATCTTGAAGCAGAAAAAAATTCAACGCAGTAAGGCGCATTCATAGGGCGCGAGCGGCTCCGCCGCGTATTGCGCCGCATGGGGGAATTGACTAAACCGATATTCCTCCTACATTGCTTTGCAAGCAAAGTCAGCGGAAATAGACCAAGGCTTGGTTGATCTGGTGTCGGCAGAAGAAATGGAACGTCGCATTCAAACCATCTTGCAATGAGCTATTGTTTCCACCCGGAAGCGGCTATGGAGTATGCCGAAATAGATACACAAAAGAGAAAGCAATTATGAAGACATTAACACTAAGAGTCGATGATGCAGTCAGTGAAAAGTTTACTTGGCTTCTTGAGCATTTCTCTCCTGACGAAATAAAAATTCTCGAACAAGATGAATACATTGATGATGATACTTATCTACGCACAATTGATGGCATGATAAAAAGTATCATTGATGCTAGAAATGAGCCAGTATCAAATGGTGTCACGCTTGATAACTTGGAGTGGTGATGTATACCGTCATATTCATGACGCAAGCGCAGAAAGACGCGAAAAAACTTACTACCAGCGGCTTGAAGAAAAAAGCTTTAAAGTTATTATACTTCGCATGGTCAGATTTTCGGTTTTACATCAGGCTGATGTTAGGGTAAAAAGTGTCTAGACAAGCCTCATGAAGCCTAGAAATGATTGATTTGAATCTCACCGAAAAGCAATTGGACGAACTGCACAGGGAAGC
>CAIOOA010000067.1 GCA_903859815.1 uncultured Methylococcaceae bacterium
CGGCGCGGACAACCCCGCGCAGGCACAACCCGGACTCAAGGCCCAATACAACACCGCGAAAGCGAACAAGGCGGCGATGACGGCAGCCTTGCGTTCCGCGCAGAGCAACGGGCGGGCCTTGGCGATGGCTTGCATCGGCACCTTGAAGCCCAGGCTGGGCAACAAGTGGAGCGCGGCTTGGCAGGAAGCGGGCTTCGCCTCCAGTTCCTTGCAAGTGCCGGCCAATCCGGTGTTTGTACTGCAACATTTGCATTCTTTTTATCTGGCCCACCCCGACTACGAGGTCAAAGAGCTGACCCCGGACATCTCCTGCACGACTTTAGCCTGTGCCGGGGCGGTGAAAACCATCGCCGATGCGCAAGTCGCCAGCAATCGGAGCAATTTCGACACCGGCGAGGCGCGGAACCGGCTCGAACAGGGTGTCAAAGCTGCAAGGATGCGCTTGTCCGGCTTGCGTGAGGAACTGGCGCGTTTGATTGCCGATGACGACCACCGCTGGTATGCCTTCGGCTTCGACCGCCCGTCGCATGTCGGCAGCCCGGAGACACCGGACAATGTCGTGGTCACGCCCGGTGCGGCGGGCAGCGGTCTGTTATTTGTCGATTGGGACGATGCCCGCCGCGCCGACAGTTACCGGCTCCGCGCCATGGATGCCGACGGCAAAGTATTGGCCGAAGTGATGCCGCAAGACAGCGAGGCGAAGCTGACCGGCTTGCCGACCGGGGCCACGGTGGCGTTGACCGTGACTGCGCGCAATGCTGCGGGGGAAAGCCCCGCCAGCGAGGCGGTTGAGGTGGAAGTGCCGTAGGCATTCAAGGAGTCTGGGCAAGTCTATGCTTGGAGTGCAAGGCTGGCCTTGCCTATTCGTTGGAGTGCGAGGCATGCCTTGCCTATTCTTGGAGTGCAAGGCTTGCCTTGCTCTTAGAGTGCAAGGCTTGCCTTGCTCTTGGAGTGCAAGGCTTGCCTTGCTCTTGGAGTGCAAGGCTTGCCTTGCTGGAATTGTCAAGCAGTTGCGAACTCTCGCAAGGCAAGCCTTGCACTCCATCCGTAGCGAAGTTCGACTCGGTTTTCAAAACCGAGTCGGACTTAAGCCAACAAAAATTGTTCGTTCCCATACTCCCAGCTTGGGAACGCGATTTAATCGCTCCTGCGGGGAATGAACGCAGAACGTCAAAGGATAGGCTCCCACGCCGGAGCGTGGGAGCCATCAAATACGATAGTGACAGGTAACATCCTTGGTATATGATGTTAGCTTCCGTCATCCCATGGAAAGTTCCCGTGCCAGTAGAATCCCGCCGCCCCCGTTCCGCCACGGCCTTGTTTGTCACCGCGCTGCTGCTGTTTGTGGTCGGCAGTCTGGTGGCATGGCAGCAACCGCCGCGCTTATTCCCGTTAAAGCCACAAACCACTTCCGAATGGTGGCTGCAACCGCTGGAAGTCAATGCTTTTCAGCGAATGCCGCGTATGGGTGGAAGTCTTAGTGATGTATTCGTCGTGCCGACGACCGGGGAGGTTTGGGCGGTGGGCGGTGTTATTTTGAGTCGGACTATTTCTTCAAGTATTCTTCGAAATGCGCTTAAAAACTTGAATACAGGTTTCATTGTCCATAGCCGGGATGGCGGTAGGACTTGGGAACAGGTATTAATTTCGACCAAAACAGGCATACAGGCACTCAACACGATTTTTTTCACGGCTGACGGTTCACATGGCTGGGCGGCGGGAGACAAGGGCACGATCCTCACCACTGATAATGGCGGAAAGACTTGGCAACTCGAAACCAGCGGCACGACTGAAAACTTAAGTGGCATAGCCTTCGCCGCTGACGGCTTGCGCGGCTGGGCTGTGGGAGTCAATGGCACGATCCTCAACACCAGCGACGGCGGCAAAAGCTGGAACCCACAAACCAGCATTAGCCAAGCAAGCCTTTACGGCATCACCTTCACCGCCGACGGAATGCGCGGCTGGGCGGTGGGAGATTATGGTACGATCCTCGCCAGCGTTGACGGCGGCAAAAACTGGAGCCCACAAACCAGCACTAGCCAAGGAGATATATACGCCATCGAATTCGCCGCCGACGGAATGCGCGGCTGGGCGGTGGGAAGGAACGGCACGATCCTCACCACCAGTAACGGCGGCAAAAGCTGGAACTCGCAAAATAGCCCTAGCAAGGAATCACTGTACAGTCTCGCCTTCACCGCCAATGGCGATCAAGGCTGGGCTGTGGGAGATGATGGTACGATCCTCGCCACCGTCGACGGGGGCAAAACCTGGAACCTGCAAACCATCCCTAACACGCAAACCATCCCTAACACGCAAACCCTTTATGGTGTCACCTTCGCTACAGACGGCTTGCACGGCTGGGCGGCGGGAGATTTTGGTACGATCCTCGCCACCGCTGACGGCGGCACAACTTGGAGCCAGCAAACCAAGCATCAATCCCTTCACGGCATCGCCTTCGCCGCCGACGGCTTGCACGGCTTGGCGGTGGGAGAAGCAGGCACGATCCTCGCCACTGCCGACGGCGGCACAACTTGGAACCCGCAAACCAGCCCTAGCCAAGAAAACCTTCGTGGCATCGCTCTTGACGCCGACGGCTCGCACGGCTGGGCGGTGGGAACTAACGGCACGATTCTCGCCACCACCGACGGCGGCACAACTTGGAACCCGCAAACCCGCGATAGCATGGAATACCTTTACGGCGTGACCTTCGCCGCCGACGGCTTGCGCGGCTGGTCGGTGGGAACTCATGGCACGATCCTCGCCAGCGTTGACGGCGGCAAAACCTGGAACCCGCAAACCAGCCCTAGTACTAGTAAAGGAAACCTTTCCGGTGTCAATTTCGCCGCTGATGGCTTGCGTGGCTGGGTCGTGGGAGATAATGGCACGATCCTCGCCACTGCTGACGGCGGCAAAACTTGGAACCCGCAAACCAGCCCTAGCCAAGAAACCCTTTACGGCATCGCACTCGCCGCCGACGGCTTGCACGGCTGGGCTGTGGGATGGAACGGCACGATCCTCGTCAGCTCCGACGGCGGCAAAACTTGGAACCCGCAAACTAACGCTAGCAAAGAATTCCTTTTTGGCGTGGCCCTCGCCACCGACGGCTTGCGTGGCTGGGTTGTAGGATATAATGGCACAATCCTCGCCACTGTTGACGGCGGCAACACCTGGAACCTGCAAACTAGCCCTAGCAAAGAAGACCTTCACGGCATCGCCTTCGCCGCCGATGCTCTACATGGCATCGTTGTCGGCAATGGCTTAACCCTCCTCACCACATCAAACGGCGGCAAAACCTGGTCACCAGTCGAATATCACCGCTACCCCGCCCCTTGGTATTTCTTGCTTTGCCTAGTGTCATTAATTCTCGCCGGCTTAGGAACCCGCCGCCCACAAGCCCAAACCCTAAGCGCCGGTGTGGCGGATTTGCTGGCTTCAGACCGGCCTTTGCAAGCCGGGGATGCCGATCCTTTGGGTTATGGCGATATCGCCGCCGGTTTATCGCGCTTCTTGCGCAATCCGCAAACCCTGCCGCCGTTGACGGTGGCAATCACGGGCGAATGGGGCAGCGGCAAGAGCTCCTTGATGAATTTGCTTAAGGCGGATTTGAAGAAAGCCGGTTTCCGCACGGTGTGGTTCAACGCTTGGCATCATCAAAAAGGCGAGCAATTGCTAGCCTCGCTGTTCGCCAATCTGCGCGCCCAAGCCATTCCGCCTTGGTTAAGCCATGCCGGTTGGTCATTCCGCTGGAAGTTGCTCTATCGACGCAGCCTTCGCCATGCCGTGTTACTGGTGGCATTATTGGTGCTGGTCAGCGCCAGTCTAGGTTATTTGGCGAATGATTTTCCGCATTTTCGCCAAGTGATCGCTTCCGGCCATTGGGACAAACTGAATGTGCAGAGATTAGCCGCGTTATCGCCGATGCTGGGCGGGCTGGTCGTAGGGCTGGTGGCGCTGTTTAATGCGGTCAAAGGTTTTGGCCTAGACCCGACCAAGCTGATGGCATCGGTCTCAGTGGACGGCGGCAGCAAACTCAAGCCCTTAGAGCCGGGGGCGCGTTACCAGTTTGCCGAGGAATTCGCCGATGTCACCGAGGCACTGGAACCGGGTCGGCTAGTCATTTTCATTGACGATTTGGATCGGTGCAGCAAGGAAAATGTATTGGAAGTGTTGGAGTCGGTCAATTTTCTGGTGTCCTCCGGCGGCTGCTTCGTCGTGATGGGCATAGCGCGGGAATGGGTGGAAACCTGCGTCGGCCTGAGTTTCAAGGAACTGGCCGAGGAGCATAACCATGGCTGCGATGACAAAGCTTACCGCATCGAATTCGCCCGCAAGTATTTGCAAAAGCTCATCAATATCGAAGTGCCAGTGCCGAAATTGGACGCGGGCGACTCGCTGCGGCTGATGCCTGATGAACACGTCTTGCCGGAAGCGGGCAATCGGCTGCGGACGATGATATCGGCGGCTTTACTTTGGCTGGGCGAGGCGCGGCAGATGTTGTTGCTATTGCTATTGCTGGCGGTCGGCTTGGTGCTTGGTTTTGGGTTATCACAGCGTATCGGCAGCGGCTTGGAATGGGTCGGCGGCAAGCTGAATGGCACGGAGGCTACACTTAAGCCGGTGGAAATTCCTTGGCCTGCAAATTTAGATGTGAAACTAGCCGGGACGGATAGCGGGATGGGTGTTGGTTTGGCGAATCAATCAAAAAGTACCGATGGGCAATTGCTGCTACGGGCCGATCCAGAAGCAGATTGGGACAAAGGCGTGGTGCTTGGCAAACTGGGAGGGGCGGAATTAGTGTTGAAACGGCCTGCGGTGCTTGAGCCTGAGTTTGTCGGGCCAGTCAAGCAGACTGTTACTGAAACGACAACATCAGGTGAACCAAAGCAAGAAGTGGCTGAACACACTGGGCCATCATTCACACCGGGCGCAACAGATGACGGGCGTTCACTTTGGCATATCGGCCCACCCACTTTTATGAGCTTGGTGTTGCTGGGATTTGGCTTGGTGCTGCTATTGCGCAGCCCGGTCAAGCTGACGGAAGATTCCGACAAATTCATGGAGGCGCTAAAAACTTGGCATCCTTTAATCGCCGCCAGTTGCCCAACCCCGCGCATGGTCAAACGCTATTTGAATTGGGTAAGGTTTCTGGCAATGCGTTACCGGCCTATTGAGCCGGAAGCGCCGGGGATTATGAAACGTTTGGGTTTGCTGGCTAAACCCGAACCGACAGCAACAGAAACCGAAAAGGTTTTCGACGAGGATATTCTTGTCGCGCTGAGTGCTATTTACCAATATCGGAAGGAGTGGGTTTTGGATGTGGTGAAATTTGAGCAGATCAAGGATGCTGGTCCTGCTATCGAATTTACAATGGAAGGGATTGACGCGATAAATGAACAAGACAAAATGGCGAAAAAGATTAGTGAAACAGAAGATGTCCAAGAAAATATGGCACAATCACTCGCCGCAGAGCGCCTAAGGCCAAAAACCATCGAGCGAAATAATCGCCATAAACTACTGACCGAAGTTTTTGCCAGCCTCACCCTGGAAGACTGGCAAAAAGCCGCCGCACAACGCGAACGTTTTATTGCGGCGGTGGGCGATGTGGATGTGGCTTGATCTCGCGGTTTTCGTTCTTCCATCCAAGCATCCAACCGAATGGAAACGACCTTCCACCGGAAAACAAATCATTCATTTAATGCTTTCAGGCAAAATCAGCATCCAACACGATCCGGTAACGCGCCTTGCCGGACTCCAAATGTTCCAGCGCATCGTTCACCCGGCTCATCGGGAAATGTTCGACTTGCGGGGCGATGCCATGGCGAGCGGCAAAGTCGAGCATCTTGGTCAAAGTTGCAGAGCCACCCGTCGGTGAACCCGAAACACTTTTTTGCCCAAAGATCAAGTCAAGGGCAGGAATCGGCATCGGTTCCAGCACGGCCCCGACAACATGCAAACGGCCTTTGGGTTTCAATGTCTTCAGCAACGCGGTCCAATCCAACGGGACGTTGACCGTCACCATCAGCATGTCCAAGGAATTGGCGGCGTTGAGGATGGCATTGCTGTCCCGGCTGTTAATGACACGGTGTGCGCCAAAGCCTTTGGCTTCCTCGGCTTTCGAGTCGTGAGAGGTGAAGGCCGTCACTTCGCAACCCCAAGCCTTGGCGAATTTCAGGCCCATGTGGCCCAAACCGCCGATGCCGACGACACCCACCCTGTCGGTGGGTTTGACACCGAAGTTTAACAGCGGTGAAAAGACGGTGACACCGCCGCATAACAAGGGACCGGCACTGGCAATGTCCAGCGCATCGGGCAGCGGAATCGCCCAAATCCAATGCGACCGCAACCTTTCCGCGAAACCGCCACGATGCCCGATGATGGTCGGTTGCGCCGAGGCACACAGGCTATTGTCGCCTTCCAAGCAGACAGGACAATGCATGCAACTGCCGGCATTCCAGCCCACGCCCACTTTCTGCCCGACCTGCAAGCCCTTCACCTGCTCGCCCACCGCGATAATGCGGCCTACGGCTTCATGTCCGGGAACGAGGGGGTATTGTGAAATGTTCCAATCATCGTTGATGACCGACAGGTCGGAATGGCAGAGTCCGCAATATTCGACGGCAATTTCGACTTCCTCCGGGCCGAGCGGTCCGGGGTTGAACGAAAATTTCTCCAGTTTTTGTTTTGGGCCTTGGCTGGCCCATGCTTGGATTTCAGTCATTGTTTTATTCCTAAATGTGAACACCAAATCTATCGTTGGGAGAACTCTTATCCACTGTCATTCTACTGCTGGGTGGAATTGCCGTAACAGCATAACAAAGCCTTTACACTTTGCCATAAAAAAGCGGAATTCGGCGGCAATTCTCATTTTGAGGTAAAGAGTTGACACCTAACTCGTCATTCCTGCCGGGAAGCAGGACAAATCGGCAGGACAGCCGATTTGCTTAGGCAAGACGCCCGTAGTGTTCGGGACAGGGATGTTCCGAATGCATCCAGTCACAGGGACGTGAAACTAGGATTTGCCAATCATGTTTAATAAGACACTTATGCATCGACAAGTTACCATCCATGGCACTGGATTCCGGCAGTCCATGCCGGAATGACGGTGTTTTGGCCATAATGAGAATTGCTGTTGTGTAGGGGTAGGTCTTGAGATAAAATCAATTTAAAATAATTATACTAAGGTTAACTCTCCTGAATGACCACCCTGCAAAAATACATGGCTCAATCGACCCAAAGGTTCAACCATGTCTTCTGACTTTGCCATCCGCGTCAACAATCTAAGCAAATGCTACCAAATTTATGAGGAGCCGCATCACCGGCTATTGCAAAGCATCTTTCGTGGGCGCAAGCAATTCTTCCGGGAATTTTGGGCTTTGCACAATGTGTCGTTTGACGTAAAAAAAGGGGAGACGGTCGGCATTATCGGCAAGAATGGATCGGGCAAGTCAACCCTGCTGCAACTTATTTGCGGCATAGTTTCGCCGTCCGAAGGTCAGGTGGAGACTAATGGACGGATTGCCGCGTTGCTTGAATTGGGCGCTGGCTTCAATCCCGAGTTCACCGGACGCGAAAATGTCTATATGAACGCGACCATCCTCGGCCTGAGCAAATCTGAGATTGACTTGCGGTTAGCCGATATCATCGCCTTTGCCGACATCGGTGAGTTTGTCGATCAACCGGTCAAAATCTATTCCAGCGGCATGTTCGTGCGTTTGGCGTTTGCGGTTGCGGTGAATGTCGAACCAGAGATATTGGTTGTGGACGAAGCTTTGAGTGTCGGGGATGTGGCATTTCAAAACAAGTGCATCATGAAAATCAAGGATCTGCGTGACAAAGGGACGACTTTGTTGTTCGTCGCACACGACTTGAGCGTCTTACAGATGATTTGCGATCGGGTTGCATGGATTAACCAAGGGCAAATCGTTATGATCGGTGATTCGATTGAAGTATGCCAAGAGTATTACGTCAGGACCATGGAGAGGCAGATGCCGGAAGCGATCCACACTGTCAGCATCCCACAAAAAGACACGGGTATGGCTAAATTCGTCAAGGTTGATCTTGATAGCCTAGGGCACTCTGGGGAGAATAATCCAGTGATTAACGTCGGTAGCGCGATCCGGTTCAATTTTGCAGTTAAAGCAGAAAAGCCAATGGGTCGCACTGTATTCGCGGTGAGTATTTTCCGAGCCGATGGCGACTGGATGGTAGGGCAATCGAGTCTGGAGGCCGGCGTGTTTTGGCCGCCTACCAATCCGGGAGAAACCCAACGCGGTAGGGTTGTGTTTGAACCCAATTGCCTTGCACCCGGTGAGTACCTAGCCTCTTTCGCCGCCTATTCGGAAGACCTGTCGGTGTGCTATGCGCATACCGAACTCAACGTAGGTTTTTCGGTGCGCTGGAAATTTCCAACGTGGGGGCGCTTCGTCCATCCTTGCCGGTGGGTATCCCCTCTTGGGGAGGCGAGTCCGATATGACTTCAGACATTCAATCGGATCTGCTGGGGGTTTCACGCATGAAATCCATGGAAGTGGACATTTCAAACCATCATTACATCGTCCTTAGCCTTCTCCATCAATGGCTTGAAGATGTAGCCCTCCCACATGCCAGAGGGGTCATGCTGGATTTTGGCTGCGGCGGACAGCCCTACAAGGCGTTGTTCAGCCAGCGTATCTCCCAATACATCGGAGCCGACGTGGCTGCATCGAAGGATGTTCAGCTTGACATCGAAATTCAGCCGGGGAAACCAGTTCCACTCGCAGATGCCAGCGTGGACACCATTTTATCAACGCAGACACTTGAGCATGTCTTCAATGTCGAGTTTTATCTGAGTGAATGCCAGCGCTTGCTCAAACCAGGCGGCACTCTAATACTCACGGTGCCAATGCAGTGGCGGGTGCATGAAGTGCCTTACGACTATTGGCGCTTTACCCGTTATGGCCTTGTCGAACTTATGAGACGCCATGGCTTCAATACGTCTAGCATAACTCCCTGCGGTGGTGCGTGGGCTTTGGCCGGCCAAGTCATCAATAGCCATCTTTCCTTTTATTGGCGAGGTAACGGAATGCTTTATTCTTTAATCAACCGTCTGGCGTTATGGCTGGATCGCCGCTATCCCGACCCGGACGAAACGCTGAACCTAATGTGCCTAGGTCAGAAGCAGGAGGCTAACACAACGCCAGAGGAACTCGTCTAATGATGATGCCGAGAAGTTTATGAGTTTGAAGCCATCCCCCGCAAACTATGGCGAACGTGCCACTGAAATACCCCTGCCGACTTGTGCAGTCTCCCGCTCGTCTGAAGCGAAGCCGTTGTGCCAAGTGAATGGTTTCCAAGTTTGGCGCTGCCCTTCGTCGGCTACGGACTTTGTTTGGCCCAAGCCGACCGACACTATTCCCAAAGTTGATCCTGCTGGAGATAGGATTGGCAATGCTTGCGCAAACCATGAGGCGAGCGAATCTGTGTTGAACATAGCCACAGCCCTGCTGGATCGTTTCACCGAAGGTGCGAAAAAACTGTCGGTTCTCGACGTTGCCTGCGGATATGGGACATGCCTCCGCCTAGCAGCAGACAAGCGTTGGAAATGCTTTGGCATAGAACCTTCCGCCCACGCCCGTGAAGTTGCCGCTAAACGCCATGGGAACCGCATCAACATAGTAGAGCGGGCCGAAGACTTGCTGCCGCAGCGTTTCGATCTTATCTTCATGTTCGAAGCCCTTGAGCATCTAACAGACCCTTATCCCTTGTTCTTCACACTGTTCGGCAGGGACGCGATAGGGCCGGAAACCTTGGTTGTCATCACCACACCGAATGCGCGCAGTCACGAGGCCATCGCCAATCCTTCTGGCTGGGCTTATCGGAATCCGCCTTCGCGACTTGTTTTCTATTCGGCCAGGTCTTTGGAAATCTTGTTGCGGCGCTTGATGTTCAAATCTCTGCACCTCGCGGGCATAGAACCGCTGCCATCCGGCCCAGCGTCACACTTTGATGATGAAGCTGCCTCACTGAACGACGAACTAGGTGGTTTTTTAGGGCTTGTCGCCGAAGCGAAAGGCAGCGATTTCAAGGAATTCATGCATGAACGTTACGTACCCGGGGCATTTTGGAAGTTGACTGAGTACGAACACCTTCCACGCTATGCCTTGGCAGGCACCCTCGCCAATGGAAAAAGGGTCTTGGACTTTGGTTGCGGCACTGGCTACGGGTCTGCGATACTTGCGGAAGTCGCCGTTTCTGTTGTTGGCTTGGATATTTCAACGGATGCGATTGAGTGGGCTAAAGCCATGCACCGCAACCCCAGACTGGCTTTTGAATTGCGCTCAGATCTTGGTCGTGGCTTGCCGCCTGCTTCGTTTGACTTAGTGACTTGTTTTGAGATGATCGAGCATGTCGATTTTGAGATGCAGCAAGCAACCATCCAGAGCATTGCCAAGTTGCTGACACCGGAGGGGAAACTTGTCATCTCCACACCTGACCCCCGGTTCACCGCGGATTATGGCAATAATCCTTACCATTTGCGGGAAATGTCTGAAGCGGAATTCATGGAATTGTTGCAACCCTGCTTCCGGCAGGTGACGATGCTAAAGCAATGGGTGCGCCCAAGCATCCTCATCGGCACTCAAACCTTCCCTGGTTTGGAACCCGTGGTGTTCGGCCCACTGGAGAAACATAGCGGCTACGACTCATTGGTAGGGTTTGTCGCCATTTGTTCGAACCAAGCCTTCAGCCCCCCTCCGCACTTCTGCCAATTTGACACAACAACGAACTTCAATCGTAAAACCCTCGAAACGGAACACCAATTAAACCGGCTCCGTTTTGAGAATCAATGTCTGCTCGACGGAAAGGCGCTTCTAGAAAGCCAAGCGATGGAACTCAACCGAGTTCTGGCGGAAACCCGAACATGGGTGGATACATTGATAGAAGGGAAGAATTGGCTCGAAGGCCAAGTTAACGCGCTCGAAGCGCAATTGCAGGAACTTGACCATGTATTGGAAGAGACCCGCGCTTGGCTGAAAGAGCGGGAAGGCTTACTCGCGGAAACCCAAGCCGTCAACTTGGCTCAGTCCTCTCAGATAAAGCGTCTGTTGGAGGAAGTCGAACACTACCAAAATACCTCGCGCGAACCATTGGACAGCGAGCCCTAATAAACTGAAATCGAACGTGATCTAATTTAAGACTGGTCATGAACACGACTTTTAGGAATTTTCTCAATGGCTTTTAACGAACAACTTTTCCAGCGGCAGTTTAATAAGGAATGGTTTACCCAGTTTCGCTCAACTTATGAAGATATCAACGTCGACCGCCCATTAGAATCAACCAGTATTGGTTTTGATGAGACCGAACCGGGTTTTCGTGATTTCCTGCTTCAGGATAATCTGGACAAGCAGACGTTTGTGGACGAGTATCTGCCCTATTTGGGGACATTTCTTCACGGCCCATTTCCGCTTCCGGGTCGGAGGGTCACCCGCAGCGCTTGGGACTGCCGGGGGAAGCTGGGTGCCTATCAAGCCACGGGTGTGTTGCCCAAAGTGCGTGGCGCACGAGCACTCGACATTGGCTGCAATGCAGGCTATGACAGTTTTTTATTGAGTTCGCAAGGCGCATTTGAAGTGGTTGGCATAGACCCTCACGGCTTTTATCATCAAGCCTTGTTTCTTAATGCAGTTTACGATGCCCCTGGTGTCCGTTTTATGAATCTGGGATGGGAAGACTTGGATCCAAGATTCTTTGGTGGATTTGATTTTATCAATTGCCAAGGGCTAATCTATCATGTACGCGAACCGATGTTATTACTTGAAAAACTCGCCAGCATCATGACTCCCGGTGCGACACTGCTGATGGAAACCCACTTATTGTCTGAGCAGTCGACTCAGTCGCAGTTTGTCGAGGGTGCCTTCTGGGGCGATGAAACTTATTGGTGGATATTTGGTGATGAATGCCTCATGGGAATGCTCAGGTCCGCTGGTTTCAAGGATGTCAGGATGCCATTAAAGGCTGATTGCGATAGCCGTAACCCTAACGACCCGCATATCACCGTAGAAGGCTATCCAGCCGGGGCTAGAGGCTGGTTTGTGGCGACCAAGGGGTAGCCAAAAGGGTTACGGATTATCCCAGGCTGCGTCGATATGCCAAGGCTACGATTGCGACAGAATGTCCGGCAATCGTAGTTGGCAACCCTCGCCTGAATTTTACTTTTCATCCAACAAGCCATGATTGATCCTAAACAGCCAAATTATGCTTCCCCGCCGTCTTGCCATAGCCGGGCTTTGTATGAGTATATGCCGAAAAATCCAGAGCTGGGTCCGCTGGTATCGATCATAACCCCCTATTTCAACACCGATGGAGTATTCTTTCAAACAGCGGGGTCAATTGCGAGACAGTCGCTGCAAAACTATGAATGGGTCATCGTCGACGATGGCAGCACCGATGCCGCGTCACTGGCACAGCTTGATCGCGTTGCCTCCCAAGACCCACGAATTCGTGTAGTCCGACAAGTCAATGCCGGACCGGCAGCGGCGCGTAACACCGCCTTTCGGCACAGTGTAGGCCGCTATATCTGCCTGCTGGACAGCGACGACCTGATCGAGCCAACATTCCTTGAAAAATGCGTTTGGTTCCTTGAATCAAATTCGAATTTCGGGTTTTGCAATAGTTGGTCGGTAAACTTTGGCGACCAAGAGTTTCTTTGGGAATTGGGGTTTGAGCGTGGCAGCCAATATCTGGAGGCCAACAGCGCTCCGCCGATGTCAGTCATCAAGCGCCAAGCCTTTGCCGATGCGGAAGGGTTTGATGAGAATATCCGCTTTGGGCACGAGGATTGGGATTTCTGGCTTAGATTGGCCAGTCTAGGGCATTGGGGTCACACTTTGCCGGAATACTTGGCATGGTATCGCAAACGTGCCCACGGTCGTTTCAGCCAAGTGATGTCAACGGGTACGACCAATAGCGACTTCGAGCAATGGATTGCAAAGAAATACCAAAGCCTTGCTGACAATTTCCCTGCCCCTACCATCCGCCATGTGGAGCCTTTTGAAAGCGTCGACTTGACGGTGAGAGTGGACAATCCGCTAAAGCGTGGAACCGGCAAGCGCATCCTTATGGTGTATCCTTGGTTGGTGACTGGCGGGGCCGACAAAGTCAATCTCGATTGGATTACGACGCTAACACACTATGGTTGGCAGGTCACGGTTTGTGCGACGCTTGAGTCTCACAACGATTGGTTGCCACGCTTCGCCGCGCTAACCCCTGACGTGTTCGTGCTGCCGAACTTCTTACGGCTTGTCGATTTTCCGCCGTTCCTAAGCTACCTGATCGAATCACGCGGCATCGACTTGGTCATGATTTCGGGCAGCACCTTCGGTTACCTAGTCTTGCCTAGCCTTCGTTCCAATCACCCTGGGGTTGCCTTTGTTGATCTTTGCCATGTGGAAGAGCCCCATTGGCAAAATGGCGGGCATCCTCGTTTTGCTGTAGGTTACCAAAATTTGCTGGAACTCAACTTGGTGACGACACGCCATCTGCAAGAGTGGATGGTTGGGCATAGCGCCGATCCTAATCGGATTGAGGTTTGCTACACCGGAATCGATGTCTCCAAGTTAACTCCGCAGGCAGAAAGGCGTTCCGCCGTCCGAGAGTCATTCGGACTGGATGCCACGTCGCCGGTGATCATCTTCGCGGGGCGACTCTGTGAGCAGAAACGGCCCCTGTTTCTGGCTGAAATCCTCAGTTCGCTTCGTGACCATGGCATTCGCTTTCAGGCGCTTATCATTGGTGACGGCGAACTCAAACCGCAACTCGAATCCACAATCATCGAATTGGGCCTAGCCGACAACGCCCGTCTGCTTGGGAACGTCGGACACGACACTTGGCTTGAAGCCTTGGCCGTTGCCGATGCCTTCTTGCTGCCATCTTTATATGAAGGCATATCGGTCGCCCTGCTGGAAGCGATGGGCATGGGGGTTGTTCCTGTCACCGCCGCAGTTGGAGGTCAGGAAGAAGTGATACTGCCCGATTGCGGTTTTCTGATTTCGCACGGGAAGGATGAGTTGAATGCCTATGTCGATGCTCTCGCTCGGCTGATAGCCGACGAAACCCTACGCTCAAGCTTAGGCACTGCGGCGCGGTCAAGGATAGTCGGCCATTTTAACCGCGAGTTTACCGATGCCCATTTGGTTGAAACGCTGAACCGGGCCGTCGCGATGGTCGGAAGTAAACCGCCTGTTCGTCTCCCGGCTAGCTTGGAAATAGAGTTGGCTACCCAGGCGGTCGAGTATACGCGCCTAAGCAATGCGGCAAGTTTCCTTTGGGAACACTGGCAACGGAGCAGGGAAATGCAACAGAGTACGGAACCCCCTCCAACATCAAACGAGCCGACTTTGCCGCCAACTCCACCCGCTATTCCTGTCAGGTTGCAATGGTTGCTCGAACGCTTCTTTCGTTCGCGTCTTGGGCAATGGTTGCGCTTTAATTCCGTAGCAAGGCGCATTAGGGAATGGCTTGGAGAGTGTAAAGGGATAAAGTAAAGAACTATCAATACCGTAAATTTTTGTGAAAAATATGAATATTAGCTTTATTATTAGCTTTATAAAGGGTTGGAGTCGTGGGTTTTTAATTTGCGTATCTTTATTTGTTTTGCTTGGCTTTGCAAGTATTATCTCGCATAATGAACAAGCAAAAATCCGTGCGCATATTGTAGTTGGTTTGCAAGAAATTGAGAGCTTGAATACAACCAAGGATAATTGGACAGATTGCC
Source organism: uncultured Methylococcaceae bacterium (assembly GCA_903859815.1). GTDB lineage: Bacteria > Pseudomonadota > Gammaproteobacteria > Methylococcales > Methylococcaceae > Methylumidiphilus. Next base: position 14,750 of record CAIOOA010000067.1, read on the forward strand.
TAGTGATATCGGGAACCATAGTCCCTGACCTAAACTTATTAGAGTATTTTGGAAGTCCAAAACTCATCATTGACAAGCCTTGCTCATTTATTGATGCGGCTCTGCTCGATACAAGTAAAGTTCTTTGGAATAGTTATGATCGTTATTGGCATGGGTCGGTTTATCTAGCGACAGTCGCGCTCAGACTTTTTGACTTGTCGGTTGTTCAATACATTTATAAATTCGCCATGGTGCTGTCACTGATTTGCCTATGCTTAGCTGGATTTAAATTAAAGCATGACCTTAGAGTGCCGCTCATCTTGGTTTGCCTCGGAGTCTTTACCGGGGTTGGAATCAATTCGTATGGTGGGCATTTAGGTCATTCTCCGACTTATTTCTTACCGCTTTTTGCTTTTGCCGTTTTCATTGTTTTAGGCTTTGATAAATTAACCATTTTTGAGGCGGCTACATTTGGTGCAGTGATAGGGACAATAGCCGGTTACTTTGATTTGCTTTCGGGTGGAATACCATTTTCTCTTGCTATGTCAATATTTGTTTGGTATTTGTTATGGTTAAATATCCCATTACAAGACCAAAAATTCAAAGGGCTGTTCATTGGCATTGCTATATTATGTCTAGCCTATGTTTTTTCAGTGTTTATGCTTGTGACCATCAAGCTATTTTCTGCGGCAGTATTGCTTGGTCACCCTGACGCGATTCCCGGATTTAAAGGGGAGCTACTGTGGCGCATGTCAGGTGAAGAAATTAATGCAGAAGGTCGCTTGGATGCCGCAGCTATGGCCGCCAAGGAATTATGGGTTCACAGGGATTATGCATTTATTGGTGGAGCCAAGGGGGGTAGCATCGTCTTTTGGGTTGGCGGCTTTGCATGGATACTGGCACTTTGCGTTTCCTGGTATAACTATATAATCTCACGTAACACTAAAGAAATCCTATATTTTTTGATGCCATTCCTAGCAGCCATGGTTGTCCCTCTTTGGTTCCTGGTTTTTAGCAACCACGGTTTTATCCATGCCTGGTTCATGACCCGAGTAATCTGCCTTATCCCTGTATTCGGTATTGTCTCCGTCTACATGTGCCTTGTTCGCTGTAAGTTAAACCGAAGTAGCCTTGATGCCTTGGTCAATTGAGAATTGCTGGGAGAGGACTTAAACTGGCATGACATGAGTCTGATTGTGGCAAAATATACACATCAATCCCGGCATTGAACCGCAAGTTAACCGCTTGATTTGTTCGGTTTGCTTGCCGTGGCAATTCTTTTGGTAGTTGACAGCTTCACAGGGTTCTAATATTTGGAAAAAACAATTAAAACAAACTTGCGTTACCTAGTGTTGGGAGGCAAAGGTTTCATTGGCTCTCATTTGGTGGACGAATTGATGGCCATGGGTGCATTTGTGCGTTGCTTCGAACGCCCGCATGTGGTGTCATTGGGGAAGGATCATGAGGGGGATTCGAATTACGAATTATTTGAAGGTGATTTTGTCAGCGAAGCGGATATCGAGGCAGCGCTAGATGGCTGCGATACTTGCTTTCACCTCATTTCAACGACACAGCCAAAATCCTCCAACCAAGATCCGGTGTTCGATGTGGAAAGTAATCTGTTGGGAACCATCAGGCTGCTGGACCATGCTGTGAAAAGTGGCTTGAAAAAAATTATCTTCGTATCATCGGGGGGGACGGTCTATGGCAAACCGCTGCAAACCCCTATCCCTGAAACACATCCGACCAACCCGCTTTGCTCCTATGGCATTAACAAGCTATCCATCGAAAAGTATTTAGGTTTGTACCACGAATTATACGGATTGGACTACACCGTGCTGCGAATGTCAAACCCGTTTGGAGAACGCCAGAGGACAGATGCAAGCCAAGGCGCCGTGGCAGTTTTCTTAGGCAAGGCGATTCGTGGGGAAACCATAGAAATATGGGGTGACGGTTCGGTCGTCCGTGATTATGTGTATATCCACGATGTTATTTTGGCATTGCTTGCCGCGCTCGATTGCTCGTGCGAGGAACATGTATTTAACATTGGCTCAGGAAAAGGCGTGAGTTTGAACGAATTACTTGACAGCATCGAAAACATCACCCTTTACCCCACCCGGCGTCGCTATGTAAAATCCAGGCTATTCGACGTACCCGACAATGTGTTGGACATTGATAGGGCGGTTTCCCTACTGGATTGGTCACCCCAGATTTCCTTTGAGGATGGTTTGATGCGTTTTGCGAAATGGCTTGAAAACCAACAGAAGATATAATGGAGTCCAGTGACTGGGTAGTTTCCCAATGTCGAAAGCAGATGAGGGTAGTCAAGGATTCAACCCAAATCGTTTGAATCGATTTATTTTATTTAACCGTTGTCATCGAAAAAAAATGCAAAAAAAAAAACGATTAACAACCGATGATTTTCCTGAATTGATGGCAAAGCATAGTAGGAAAGGTTTTGCCGAGCCAGAGGCTTATTTGTATTGGCTTGCCATGATGGAAGCCCACGGTGATCGAATTGAGAGGCTAAAACTTCAACTGGATGAGCGCGATAAAGAAATAGCCAAATTAAATCAGACCCTCCAGGAAATATTTGATAGCACTAGTTGGAAGGTAAGTGCCCCATTGCGGTGGTTACGCAAATCAGCCCACGCAGATAATATCATTGCCACTTGCCGGAATGCCTATGCTGATTTAAAGTCTAAGGTGCAGCATAAATTAGAGAATCCCCCCGAACCGAAAGTTTTTCAAGGACTGGACCACTTTGGGAGTAAGGTGGATATCGACCCTAGTCGTGAAACTGTTTTGATTGTAACCCATGAAGCATCAAGAACGGGTGCGCCGATATTAAGCCTTAACCTAGCCAAAGGGTTCCACAAAAAATACAATGTGGTTTCTTTATTACTAGGTCTTGGCGCATTAGTTGATGATTTCAAGAGAAACTCTGATATTGTCATAGGACCTATTGAAAATCGATATGACGAGTTATCGGTTTCCAATATTGTTGATAAGTTGCTGGATTATCTTGACATCAGATTTGCTATCGTCAATTCCATTGAATCTAGAAACGTGCTTCCTGCTTTGGGAAGGCGCTTTGTCCCTACGGTGGCTCTAATTCATGAATTTGCCGCCTATACTCGACCAAGGGAAGCTTTCATTCAAGCCACTTTTTGGGCAACCAAAGTAGTGTTTCCTGACGAAATCATTCGGGAAAATGCCATATCCCACCATCCCGAGCTAGTCGGTAATCATTCCTTAATCCTCCCACAAGGGCGTTGCTTACTCTCTGAAGTCACTGCAAATAGGGTATCGACATCAGCGGAAAGGGAAGCCATATCGAAAGTTTTTCGTCCAGTGAACAAGCAACCAGAAACCATCGTGATACTGGGCGCAGGGTCGGTTCACTTCCGCAAGGGAGTCGATATTTTTCTCGATTGCGCGGTACACATCGCACGGTCAAATTTCCGTGACACCTGTCGTTTCGTGTGGGTTGGAGGGGGGTTCGACCCGGAACATGATGCTGACTATTCGGCTTATTTGGCCGATCAAATCCAGCGATCAGGATTGGAAAATCAGGTTGCTTTTTTAGATGAAGTGTCGGAAATGGATTACGCCTATGAGCAAGCCGATATCTTATTGCTGAGTTCCCGTTTGGACCCCTTGCCCAATGTGGCGATTGATTCAATGTTTCACGGCATTCCAGTCCTCTGCATGGATCAAACCACTGGCATCGCTGGACTATTGAAAAAAAATGGATTGTCTGAGGAATGTGTAGCGCCTTACCTAGACGTTGAAGCATTGTCCATGAAGTTATCACGACTCATAGAGTCGCCAAATTACAGAATAATGGTCGGGGAAAAACTTAAAGCATTAGCTCCGACTCTTTTCGATATGGATACTTATATCGAAACTCTGGATAAACAGGGCATCCAAGCCATGGCGCAGACTTTACAGGAAAGGGAAGATTGCCTTCAAATTATCAAGTCGGGCTGTTTTGACCCGGACATTTCCCCACCGATTCAGCCTAATAATGCCGTTCCCCCTTTAAATTCCATACGTGAATATGTCAGGGCTTGGGCAAGCCAGGTTGGCAGAAGAAACCCGTATCAGGGTTTTAATGCTGATATTTATCTGGAACAGCGTGGAAATGAGGTGGCAGGGGAACCTTACGCTGATTACTTGCGCTCAGGCAAGCCTTCCGGCCCTTGGCTTACTGAAGACATCCTGCCCGAAACCATGGTTGAGGTTAAAGACAATGCATGAGAATGGCTTTTTTCCATCCAATCGCCTTTCGATCAATTTGAATTTACCTCCTTGCCCAATATATTTGACATGCCTTTTGAACAAATTTACCTATTGATATTAATAGGATTTGGCTTTTTGCTAATCATTCTGCTTTGGCTGGTCATTCGCTTGTCTTTACGCATGTCATGGTTGCAAAGTCGCATGGAGGAAGGGCAAGGCAACCATGAGAAATTGGAGCGTGTCTTGCGGACAGACATGGCGGACAACCGGCGAGAAACCAACGAAACGCTTAGGCAAAGTCGTGCAGAATTTAATTCTGCCATTCAAAGCTTGGGCAAGACGCTTAATGACCGTTTTGAACAATCCAGCCGGACCTTGGAAGAAAAACTGTTAGGGTTCCAAAGCCAAGCACAAAAGGATGCTAGGGAGGGGCGCACCGAACAATCGACTAGCTTGAAAAATTTTGGCGAGCAATTGACCGGGCAATTGCAGCATCTGACTCAACGCAACAATGAAGGTTTGGATATCCTGCGCCAAACTTTGGAAACCAAGTTGTCAGCCATTCAAACCGACAATAGCCAGAAATTGGAACAGATGCGCCTGACGGTGGACGAAAAGCTGCACAATACCCTCGAACAACGCTTAGGTGATTCGTTCAAATTGGTGAGTGATCGCTTGGAGCAAGTCCATAAGGGCTTGGGTGAAATGCAGGCATTGGCTTCCGGCGTGGGTGACCTCAAAAGGGTGCTGACTAACGTCAAAATTCGGGGAACGTGGGGCGAAGTGCAATTGGATAATTTGTTGGAACAAGTGTTAAGCCCCGAGCAATATGCCAAAAATGTTGTCACTCGGCCCAATAGTAATGAGCGGGTTGAATTTGCCATCAAATTGCCGGGGCGCAACGATGGCACTGATAAGGTATGGCTGCCGATTGACGCGAAGTTTCCGCTCGAAGATTATCAAAAATTGATGGAAGCCCAAGACTTGGGCGATATCGTGAAAATGGAGGAATCCAGAAAAGCCTTGGAATCCCGCATACGCGAAGAGGCCAAAACACTACGCGACAAATATTTGGAACCGCCATTTACCACTGACTTTGGCCTACTCTTTTTGCCTATAGAGGGTTTATACGCAGAAGTCATCCGCAGACCGGGCCTGTCCGACTATCTGCAACGAGAATGCCGCGTGACTGTGACCGGACCCACTACCCTGACAGCCATTCTCAATAGTCTGCAAATGGGCTTTCGCACCCTAGCGATTGAAAAGCGATCTAGCGAGGTCTGGCAAGTGCTCGGCGCAGTAAAAACGGAATTTGGAAAATTTGGCGAGGTGTTAGCCAAAACCAAGAAGAAGCTGGATGAAGCCCGAAATACGATAGACGAGGCTGAGAAACGTAGCCGCTCCATGGATCGCAAACTTAGGCAAGTTGAGTCTTTGCCTGTCAGTGAAGCGCAAATTTTGTTGGACGAAGTACCAATCTTAGACAATTAGAAATGGCGGGGTTGGCACCAGCAAGACCCGTCTTGCCATCGCCTTGTGCGTAAAAGCTTGCTTTGACTTGGGCTTGGAGCGTCAAAGCTTGCTTTGACAGGCGAAGCAAGCTTCGCTTATTCAAACTCATGTCAAAGCGAACTTTGACGCTCCAATCCGAGGCTGCTGCGTAACATCAGTCAGTAACGCTTTCCTTGAAGCTCGGCTTCCGTTTCATTCCATCTGGGCTACGACACTAGAATTGCCTCTTCCGTCATATAAGTTGTATAATTTATACCTATTCAATCAAGATTGAAAAAACCACAAGCTTAAAATCTGCTTGCCAGTCTGCATAACTGTTGTTATGCACAGGACGCAAAAGTTCCTTATTTTCTAGCATGGGGGAGCGTCAAAGCCAGCTTTGACGCTCCAAACCTGATTTGTGTGACTTCCACTTCTTCAACTTAAACATTCATTTGAAATCAACTATGAGCCAGCAACCTCCCAACTGGGCATCCGAAGCCCGCTGGAAAAAAATCGCCATTTGGGTGACGGCAGGGTCTTTTGTCCTGCTGATCTTCCTGACCTTCGACACCTTGTCGAAAACCTCTGTGGGCGGCGAGCGTGTCCGCGCTTACAGCGTCATCAACCAAGAAATCGACTATCGCTTTAACGCGCAGAAAAACCGTTTCATGCCGGTCATCGGCAAGGAAGCCCCGTTGTTTGGCAAAGTCGTCACCGAAACCGAAGCCGAGCAATTGGTGACACTGGGCAAGAAAACCGTGCAATCGAAAAACTGCATGAATTGCCATACGCTGCTCGGCAATGGCGCATATTATGCGCCAGACCTAACCAAGGCTTGGCTGGACCCGAATTGGATAGACGCGGCCAATCGTGAAAACCTGATGCTGGCCTTCCTCAAAGACCCCGTGGGCAATGCCCGCGCCAATGCTTCCGGGCGCAAAATGCCGAATCTGGGCATCACCGATGAAGAAGCCCATGGCATCGTCGCATTCCTGAAATGGATGTCGGCCATCGACACTAACGGTTTCCCGAATAATTTTAAGACCCTCAATGCCAAGGAGCAGCCATGAGCGCAATTCTCTCTAATGTGTCAGGCAAGGTGACTTCATTGTTTGCCTTCACGGAAAACCCGCATTTGAATGGCGGTCAAAAACTCGCCTCGAAATATTTCACCGTGGCGATGGTGCTGTTTTTGGCCCAACTGCTATTCGGTTTATTGGCAGCAATTCAATTCATCTGGCCCGATTTCTTGTTCGGTTGGCTGGATTTCAGCGTCAACCGCATGATCCACACCAATGCCATGGTGGTTTGGCTGTTGTATGGGTTCCTCGGCTCGGTGTATTGGTTTCTGGAAGAAGAAAGCGGCTCGGAAATCGTCGGCTTGAAGTTGGGCGTGATTGGCTTTTATGTGCTGACCATCGCAGTTACGTTGGTGGTGTTGGTGTATTTATTAATCCAAACCGGGCCGGGCAAAGATGCCAGCATTTGGTTCATCAACGAGGGCCGCGAATACATCGAAGCCCCGCGTTGGGCGGACATCGGCATCGTCGTGGTCATCTTGGTTTTTTTCTACAATGTCGCCGCGACATTTGCCAAAGGCCGTTGGTCCGGCGTTTCGGGTGTGTTGACCTTGGACTTGATCGCTTTGGCGGGTTTATATACGGCAGGCATGTTTTATCTGACCAATATCACCGCCGACCAATATTGGTGGTGGTGGGTCATCCACTTGTGGGTGGAAGCCACTTGGGAGGTCTTGGTTGGATGCATCATGGCTTGGTCGCTGATGCATTTGCTGGGGGCTAGGCGCAAGATTGTGCAGACTTGGCTGTACATCGAAGTGGCACTGATGTTCGGTTCGGGCATTTTGGGCTTGGGCCATCATTATTTTTGGATTGGCACCCCGGATTACTGGTTTTCCATCGGCGGATTTTTCTCGGCTTTGGAACCGATTCCGCTGGTCGCCATGGTCGTGCATTCGGTTTATGACGCAGGTGTTCATAAATTCAAAGCCACCAACCATCCCGCGATGGCTTGGATCATCGCCCATACCTTTGGCAATTTCATCGGCGCGGGGGTGTGGGGTTTCATGCAAACTTTGCCACAAATCAATTTGTACACGCACGGTACTCAATGGTCGGCTTCCCATGGTCATATTGCCTTTTTCGGTGCTTATGCCACCATCAACATCGCGTTTTTCTATATGGCGGTGCAGAAATGGCGGGGCAATGTCTGGATGAGCGGCGACTTGCCGGGTAATGGCTGGAAGTGGAAATGGTCGATAGGCTTGCTCAATTTCGGCGTACTCGGCATGACGGTTGCCTTGTTGATAGCAGGTTACGAGCAAGCTTTCATCGAACGGGCCATGCAAGGCTCAACTTGGGACGCTTATTTTGCTGCCCAAAGCCACCCTTGGTTTCGTGAGGCCATGGTGTGGAGGACGGTGTTTGGCTTGGTCACAATCGGCGGATTGGGTTTGTTGATCTGGGATTTAATGACGATAGGCAAGGATGAAAGCCGGCCCGCTTTGGCGCTGACGCATGAGGATTAGTGGGTTTAGGTTGGGTTAGATTATTGAAACAGCGGAATAAGCCTGTCTTGTGCGAAGCCGAAAGGCCAGCCCAAGCAGGCGTTTGCGGAAAAAAAACTAGCAATGATTCTTGGTTTATTAGGGCATAAGACTCTGACGTATTGCAGCGATAAATGTTTCGGCTCATAAGCGGATACCTTCGGTGGCGATGTTCTTTAGTAGGCTGGGATTCGAGTAGGTTTCTGGATGCTCCCATTCATCAAGCCATACAGGCAATGGTGAAATGTTGATCCCGGTTTCCATCAACACATCAAACGCCAAATCGGACATCGCCAGCTTGGTTGGGAGGAAGCGCAGATGTTCGCCTCGCAACAACACAGCCACGTCTGCGTCACTATCCGGCCTATGTGTCTGGCGGGCGCGGCTACCGAAAAGAATGGCGCCAGCCACATCGAACTGTTTAGCCAGTTCAGTGATAAAAAGCCGCGCTGCTTGGGCGGTGGCGGGATCAATGGGGGTGTTCGGCATGGCTGCGCAATCTCAAAAGTGAAAATATTCGCGACTGTCTATTAGGCTTTTATTGATCGTTACTAAGCTCCACGCTTGCAGTGATTGCTTTGGCTTGTATAAGCTTGCTTCGCCTGTCAAAGCAAGCTTTGACGTTCCCTTAACGAGCCTGTCAAAGCAAGCTTTGACGCTCCCTTAACGAACCTGTCAAAGCAAGCTTTGACGCTCCCTTAACGAACCTGTCAAAGCAAGCTTTGACGCTCTCTTAACGAGCGTTTATCAGTCATTCCGTCTTACCGGGTGATATCTTCATTATTTCGGGCCTTTCTTGGCTTGGTGCTGGCAGGGTAATTCGACCCTCCGTCCCCTGCCCCGGCTTGGGGAAAACCCCCATCCATGTCCGTGACCGACCACTGCCGATGGTCGGTGTCGAGTCTTTGAGTACGCGCAAAGCCTCTTCGGCAGATTTTGCTTTGCGTAAAGCGGTTTCGGTATCGCGTTGTTTTTTTTCCACTAACATCTGTTCTTCTTCCCTTTTGTCTTCCTCGTCCCGTATCCTTTTCTTTTCCAACTCCCTCGCCACTTCCTCGGGGTTGGGTTGCAACACTCGAAGTTCGACGGGATGGCAATTCTGCCCATCTTTTGGGGCGGACGTGAAGTTGATTTTGCCTCCGGTTAAACATTTGTAAACAGTTTCGGCCTTGGTCTCCACGCTGAAAAGGCCCGCCAAACCGATGAGGCAAAACAGCTTAGCCAATAGGCTGACAGTTGTAGTTTTCATCCCACCCTCTATTAACATTCTATTTTGTTGGAATCAGGCTGAATCATCCTCTTTTCCACTTCTGCCACCCAGTCCATACCCAATAATGCAATCATTCGATTGGAAACCTCATCCTTTGCCCTCTGTGACAGGTCATTGGGGTGGTGCACGACTTCCCGACGCAGATGAAACTCAACCAAAATAGCCCTAAGAAACTGTGAGGCGTGCATGGTGTGGGTGTTCATATCGCTGATGAGATAATCGAATTTAGTCGAAAATACCGCATCATTAAGGTAAGTGTCAAACTGTCCATTAGCCTTTGCTTCGAGTAAGCAGCAAAAGAATTCCTTTTGCTGGTGGTGCATGTCGGGATTGTGGAAAAATTTCCAAGCATGTTCCAGATCATGAATCATGAATGCGAAGGCATCGGGCTTCGACAGCACCGGCTTGAGCATTCTAGGCCAAGATGACAGTACTGTCACGGGTCTTGTCCCCTCCACCTGCATTTTAAGCACTTCAGCAGAGGTGGGGATATGTTCGCACAAGGTCAAAGGCCAATCCCCCCTCAGCCAAGCAGCCAATGCCGTCGGAACATTGCCGATGACGCCAAAAAATTGATAGCGCTCGAAATAGTCCAGCAAATAGTTCCGAACTTGCTGCCTAGCCAGCGACGCAGTTTCCTCGTACCATGTCGAAGGATTGGGGCGGGGATCATGTTTATATCGCCTTGATGCAAACCGTTTGCCGTGGCTGGCAGTCTGCCAGTGCAGAAAGTAAAGGGCTGCGTAGGACGGGTCATCAACCTCCCCAGTACGCCACCGGGCGATGGTATGGGACAGATGGGTCAATTCCACAGATGACTCTAAAGTGATTAAAGATTATGGATTATAACAAAGGGAAGGAATAGTGGAGGACGGTTGAGAACCCAATGCCGTTTTGAATAAGACCATATGCCGGAAACGGTCGCTTAAGCGACCGTTTCGACTTCGCTCAGGACAGGCTTATTCCGGCATAAAAAAAGTTAAATATTAACTATATCGTCCACTGACAGCCGCCTTGGCGGGTTCGATGCCATGCTTGCGCAAACGCTCGGCCGCATAAGCGCTTCCGGTCTTCATCCAAATCTCATAAAGCCGTAGCACATCGGTTTGCGAACCAAGGGGGGTGTTATCGCCGACTTCTGCCAAAGCATCAACAAAAGCTTGGAATTTGACTGACAATTCGCCAAAAATCGCCCTAAAAGTGCGCGAACGCACCGAACTGGATGCTTGTTCGGACAACACGCCATAAGCACTGCCGCCCATGGCGATGTAATAATCGATGTCCACCAATTTCCGGCTAAAGCTTGCGGCAAACAAACCGGCGACCACCAAGGCCACATCCCCTAGTCTACGCAATGCGGCTTCTCGCTCTTCCAGAGATGTTGCCTTGACCGCATCCGCATAAGTCAAGGCCAAAGGTTGCCCAACTAGGCCCGGTTGGCTGGCAGGGAAAAGGTTTTCCGCCCGCGCAAACCACGCCAGCAAGTTGACGACGTAAAACACCGTGTCCTCCTCCGCTTTCACTTTTTGGTGGGACAGGGCCGAACTCAATGAATCCTTAAAGTATTCCGTGACATTCATGTCGACAATTAAAGCTTGTTTACCGATGTTAGATTCGCGTTGCATGGCTTCACTCCTCGCTTCGAAACTCAATGTCACAGAATTCCATCCTCTTAATAGATGGACTACTCTTTTACCTAAACATAAGTCATGCCAATATTAGACTCCCTAGCTTACAATCCCAAATCACTCAATCCTGGATGGTCATCCGGCCTACGACCTTGAGGCCAATGGAATTTTCTATCCGATTCTATGATCGGAAGATCATTGATGCTGGCAAAACGCTTACGCATCAGGCCATTGTCATCGAACTCCCAATTTTCATTGCCATAAGAACGAAACCAGTTACCGGCATCATCATGCCATTCATAGGCAAAGCGCACGGCAATGCGGTTGCCGTCGAACGCCCATAATTCTTTAATCAGCCGGTAATCCAGTTCCCTAGCCCATTTGCGGGTCAGAAACTGGATAATCTCTTCCCTGCCTTGAGGAAACTCGGCCCGGTTGCGCCATTGGCTATCCGAAGTGTACGCCAAGGCAACCCGGTTAGGATCGCGTCCATTCCAACCGTCTTCAGCCATTCGCACTTTCTGGGCTGCGGTTTCATGGGTAAAGGGTGGCAAGGGAGGGCGGGTTTCATTGGAAATGCTCATAGGCAAACCTCTTGATGGATTTTAAGTTGCACACTAAAGACATTATTGGATAGTGTCTTGGCGAAAAAGTAAAGCATGCCGTTTTCTCTGATGCATGATCATTCTTCTTTACCCATTAACTTCAATACTCTGTGACATTGCGATCAAGTTGCCTAGACCTTCTAAATGTAGCCGACTTTTCCGTCCCGCATCTCCAATGTCAGACTACTGGGGAGGGCTATTTTGGATTTGAGGTGCCAATGTGGGTTGAACTTTTTGGGGATTGGTGTATCTTATTGGACGAACACTCCACTAACTGGAAAGTTGACATCGGCCTGCGCGGTTAATGGTTTGGACGGGGGCTAGATGTCTATGCTCCCGCTCATCATTCCCGCCTGTACAGCAACACTCCTTCCCTCTTGGTTTCAAAATACGTTTTGCTTGTCGATTGATAACCAGACCATCCCGTCCATAATGCCCCAGTTTTCTTGTACGCTGTGATGATATGCGTCAGCTTTCCACGAATCAAATAGCTTGATAGCAAATAAAGCGTCTCATCCTGATAATCTCCCGATTCAAGCCTGATTTCGTCTGGATTTTTTACTGTATCCGCAATGTATAGAAGATAATGGAACCTGCCACCACGTTTTATTTTTGACGCGCCTGTCTTGTGGTCGGTGAACATTTCACGAGAAATCAGCAACTCATGCCCTGTTTGATTGGTGATTTGCGCATCCTCATTCCATTTTGAATCAAATTCCTGCATGAACTTAATCATGTATTCACGCTCACTAAGCCCATCAGGCATAATTTGAATCGAAGTGCCTGAACGAGGCTCCGGCATGGGCTTGTCCCTTTCCAGTCCTACTGCTATTTGCGTCAACAATTTCGCCCCATAGTCTTTGCGCCAAAAGAGCGTATTATGCCGCTACCTGCTCGCCAAATGCACCGCAGAAAACAAGTCGCCACATTGTGAAGGATATGAAATACGGCTCGCCATCAGTAAAATAGGCGCAGTTAAGTACAAGCCGTGTCGAGCAAACCATGCAAATTATAAAATTCATCAGCGTCCTCTCATTTGCGCTCACCACGGCTTGTGCATTCCACGGTGCAACTAAAGATGCCGGTTCTGTCACCGTTCGCGTGATTGCCTTCAATGATTTCCACGGCAATTTGCAATCCCCCGGTGATTTTTTGGGGGTCTCGTCGGGCGGGGTGGATTACCTAGCCGGGTATGTCAATCTTCTGAAACAGGAACACACCTATCATGTTGTCGTATCAGCAGGCGATCTGACCGGGGCAAGCCCTTTGCTTTCGGGTGCATTTCATGACGAGGGTACGATAGAAACGATAAACCGGCTCGGTTTGGAATTTAATGCAGTCGGCAATCACGAATTCGATGATGGCAGGGATGAACTCCTGCGCAAACAAAACGGTGGCTGCCATCCGGGCGGTGTCATTGGACAAGACACTTGCCTAGGCTCGGCAGTTACCCATCCAGTGCCAGTGCCTTATCCGTATGAGGGGGCCAAGTTTAAATATCTGTCGGCCAATGTAGTCGTCAACGCCACTGGTAAAACCTTGTTCCCGGCTTATGGCATTAAAAGCTTTGCCACTGATTCAGGCAAGAAAATTGATATTGGATTCATCGGCATGACCTTGAAAGCCACGCCGAGCATCACCAGCCCGGTCAGCGTGGATGGCTTGAGTTTTTTGGATGAAGTGCAGACGGTCAATAAGCTGATCCCAACGCTACGCGCCCTTGGCGTAGAGGCGATTGTGGTATTGATTCATCAAGGGGGGCAGCAAGGCTCGACTGAGCCTAATGCCATTAACGATTGCTCCCTACAATCCGGCGGGGTGGATTCAGCGAATGCCTTGCAACCGCTTAGGCAAATTGTCCAAGGTTTGGATAATGCGGTGGATTTGGTGGTTTCCGGTCACACACACAAGGAATATACTTGCCGTCTGCCCAATCGGTCGGGACGATTTATCCCAGTGACCCAAGCCGGTAGCTATGGTCGCGTTCTGACCTCGATTGATTTGAGCATCGATTTGGCTACCGGCGATGTCATCGATTCCTCTTTTCATAATTCCGTTGTGGATCGGTCCAACTCCGCTATAACCCCGGATTCAACGATCAAATCCATCGTGGATGCCTATCATGCTCATATTTCACCCATTGAAGACCGGGTTGTTGCGACCATTCTTGGTCCCGTACTCAATGCTGAATTACCAGCCCGAAGCCCTGCAACGGGGACGACAGGTGAATTGCCAGCAGGTGATTTGATAGCCGATGCCATGTTTGCAGCCACGGCCAAGACTGTTCTTGGCGCGGCTCAGATTGCTTTTACGAATATGGGGGGTGTCCGTTCCGATTTTGCCAACAAGGGGATCTCACAAACTTATCCCCATCAGGTCACCTATGGCGATAGTTACAAGGTTCAGCCCTTTGGCAACCATTTGGTCACCATGAACCTGACCGCACAGCAACTCAAGGATGGGTTGGAAATGCAATTCCCGGGCAATGCTTGTGTGACACCCAGTGGCATCAATCACCAAGACAGGTTGAGATTCTTGCAGCCCTCCAACGGATTTTATTTTTCTTGGAGTGAAACCGGGGCAAACTGCCATAAAATTCGAGATGTCAGGTTGACCACCTATGATTCTTCGGGGAATGTCGCCAGCATTGATACAATCGTCAGCAATGGCATCCCGGTTTCAATGAAGACTTACCGCGTGACAGTGAATAATTACATCGCCGAAGGGGGCGATAACATGACAGCCTTTCAAAGTGGCACGGCAAGGATTGCCGGTATGAAGGACATTGATGCCACCTTAGACTATCTAGCCCAATTCAAAACGCCGAATCCCAATAATAATGGCTATGATCCAAATGCCCCCAGTCTGCACAAACCGCGAATCGAAAAACTGCAATGACAGTTTGTTTTGCTGTGATGGCATGAACAAGGGACAATAGACGCATGTTCCCGACAGGCTTTGCTGCCATTACCTTGACCGAAACCAATCAACTATATTCAACATGAGCAATCCCAATGTATCCCCGATAGCAATGGCTGCCGTTTCGGCCAGACTGGAACGCCTGCCGGTTTGCGGCTTCCATCGTCGCTTCATTACACTGATTAGCTTGGGGGGATGGTTCGATTTTTTTGACATTTTCATGATGGCTTATTTGGGGGCGGCTTTGCAACAGTCCGGCTTCATGACCCGTGAAGAATTCGGCATAACCTTGGCTGCGGGTTTTGTCGGCATGTTTTTCGGCACGGTATTGTTCGGCATGGGCAGTGACCGTTTCGGGCGGCGCCCGGCTTTCATATTCATGTTGTTGATTTATTCCTTATTCACGCTAATGGGCGCTTTTGCACCCAATGCACATTGGTTGATGGCGGCAAGACTACTCGCCGGGGTTGGCATTGGCGCGGAATTGGTGGTGATTGACACCTATGTCACTGAAATGATGCCTAGCCGGGTGCGAGGGCGTTATGTGGCAATCACCCAATTGGTCGGATTTAGCGCCATTCCTGTCGTGGCCTTTCTTTCCAAATTATTGGTTCCTACGCATTGGCTGTTGGACGGTTGGCGTTGGGTGATGATTATCGGTGCTGCCGGCGCGGTGTTCGTCTGGTATCTGCGCCGTGCATTGCCGGAATCGCCACGTTGGCTGGAAGGCCAAGGCCGGCATGAAGAGGCCGAGGCCGTCATGGAGAAAATAGAATATCAAGTGGCTAGTGAAGCCGGGCCATTATTACCGACTCCCTTGGTGGCTTCCGCACCCGTCATAGAGAAAGGCCGCATAGCCGAATTGCTGCAACCGGCTTACCGTAGCCGCACGTTGTTGATGTTGGGCTTCCATTTATTGCAAACCATAGGGATTTATGGCTTTGCCAATTGGGCACCGACTTTTCTGCTATCACAGGGCAAAACCTTGGGGCAATCTTTGGAATATGGCTTTTGGATTGCCTTGGTCAGTCCAATTGGGCCGCTACTGGGCTTGCTGACCACTGAATTATTCCAACGCCGCACGGCCTTGGTGGTGTTGCCTCTGCTGATTGCCGCGACTGGATTTCTGTTTCCATTCGCCATTTCAGGGCTGATGGTCATAGGGGTAGGCGCTGCCATCACCATATTTTGTTATTGGTTTTCTGCGGTTCTCCATGCCTATCAAGCTGAATTGTTTCCGACACGCCTAAGGGCGACCGGGGTTGGGTTCACCTATAGTTTGAGCCGTTTAAGTGCAGCCTTTTCGTCGGTGATTATCGGAGCCTTGTTATCCCATGGCGTAATGGCCGTTTTCATATTCACTGGCGGGGCAATGGTGCTGTGCGCATTGTTGGTGGCGGTGTGGGGGCCAAAAACCAATGCGGTGATATTGGAAAAGTTATCCGAGTAGTCATGATTAAGCTGGATCAGTAGAATTATGAACGTGTACAATTCAGCCGTTGTTTATAGGTTTCAGTTTGATGGATGCTCATAAGCGTTATGCAATTTCCCTATTAGTCTTGGCATTGGTCGGGGTGATCGTTCTCCTTTCAGCCAGTTATTATCTACAGCCTTTGTCGGGGGATATGACCCGTGTCGGCGGCTATGCGGAAAATGACTTTGGCTGGAATCAACCACAACGAGTCTTTGCCAATGCACCCTTCTTGCATCTGAGCCAATACGATCAATATGCCGATGTGTTGGTTTTGGGGGACTCTTTTTCCTTCGGTAGTCTCGATGGTTCAGTGAACATGACTTGGCAACAGTTCTTTTCCGACAGCACCGGGCTTACCGTTGCCACCATCAACCATTACACCAAGTTTGAACCAATAGCCCAATATGGGCCTGATTTATTGTATAAAATCGTCAACGGTGAAACCTTCCAAAACCATCCCCCGCGTTTATTCATTTTGGAAGTGATCGAGCGGCAATTGGATATTCTTCCGATTTGGGCTGGGAATTGCCAGCTTGGGCATACCATTGAGCATAAACCTGATATTAAGCAAAACCCCTCACCCCCAAACTTGGTGGAGGTCAATCGTAAAACCAAGCCTCCCTCCCTGCAACAGCAGATAGGCTACGCCCGAAAATATTTATATGGGCTGGTTTCCAAGCACTGGGATAAAGATCAAGCAGTCTATCAAGTGGAGTTGTCCACCCCTAAGTTATTTTCCAATAAACAGAACAACAGGCTATTAGGCTATAAGGATGATTTTAAAATATTGACTTGGAACGATCAGTATCTAGCCAATATCCGTTGCAATCTGCTAAATGCACAAAATCTCGTGCAGAAAAATGGCAAAACCCTGTTTGTTGCCATGATCGTGCCTGACAAATTGTCAGCTTATTCAAATTATTTGAAGGATAAATCCTATGTCAACACCAGCATCATTGACCGCTTGGCTGCCGATCCCTCTTTGAATCTGGTTCGGATTGACCGGCCATTGTCCAAACTCATTGATGAGGGGGTAGTGGATGTTTATTTGCCCAATGACATGCATTGGGGTTATCGGGGTCATGAGGCTGCTGCTGCCGCCTTGGTTCAGTATCTTGTCGAATTTTCGGGAAAATGAATGGCTTTGGTTTGAGCCACATCAATCCTATAATTAACCCTCCACGCTTACTGTCCAACGGTCATTTTAGTATTTATGCTATTTAATTCTTACGAGTTCATCTTCCTTTTCTTGCCGATTACGCTGTTGATTTTCTTCAAATTGGGGCAATATCAGCAACGTCTCGCCGCCGCGTGGTTGGCAGTGGCTTCATTGTTCTTCTATGCTTGGTGGAACCCCATTTTTGTCAGCTTGCTTCTTGGTTCAATCGCATTCAACTATGGCATTGGGGTGGCCTTGGTCCATCAAATCGACCGCCAACGCAACCAGCATAAACAGTGGACTTTGTTGATTGGCGTCACCGCCAATTTGGTGCTGCTAGGCTACTTCAAATATTTTAATTTCTTTGTCAGTAGTCTCAACACAGGTTTAGGCACTCATTTCGCCGTTGAAAATATTATTTTGCCCTTGGGCATTTCGTTTTTCACGTTTACCCAAATTGCCTATTTAGTGGATGCTTCGCGGGGATTGGTGCGGGAATTTAATTTTATTCACTATGTACTGTTCGTCACTTATTTCCCTCATTTGATTGCAGGTCCTGTGTTGCATCACAAGGAAATGATGCCGCAGTTCGACAAGCCACAAACTTACCGTCTGAATTATGAATGCCTATCGGTCGGCCTAACCATCTTCACCATTGGCTTGTTTAAAAAAGTCATGCTGGCCGATGAAATGATTAAATATGTCAAACCCGTTTTCGACGCAGCCGCCCATGGGCAAACCCTGACTTTCAAGGAAACGTGGGGCGGTGCTTTGTCTTACTCATTGCAATTATATTTCGACTTCTCCGGCTATTCAGACATGGCTATCGGCCTGTCAAGGATGTTTGGCGTGAAATTGCCATTGAATTTCAACTCGCCTTACAAAGCCGTCAATATCATCGATTTTTGGCGGCGTTGGCACATGACCTTATCGCGTTTTTTGCGGGATTATCTGTACATTCCCCTGGGCGGAAACCGCAAGGGTCCATTCAGAAGATATGCCAACTTATTCATGACGATGCTGTTAGGTGGCTTATGGCATGGCGCGGGTTGGACTTTTGTCATTTGGGGAGGGTTGCATGGGGTTTATTTAATCATTAACCATGCTTGGCGAGGTTTACGGCAAAAACTTGGACACGATTTGGAGAAAAGCACTTGGCCCGGCAGATTGCTCAGCGGTTTCGTCACCTTTGTAGCCGTCGTTTTCGCTTGGGTGTTTTTCCGCGCCGACAACCTTCAGGCTGGACTTTCCATGACGCAATCCATGTTAGGCATCAATGGTTTTTCGTTCCAAGGTCATTTTCGTTTGAACACCATCGGGGGCATGTTATTCATTGCATGGGTGCTGCCCAATACTCAACAAATCATGGCCCGGTTTGACCCGGCTTTGCCCATCCGGGGTGAGGAATTGGGTTCAGCGCCAAAATGGTTGCAATGGCAACCCAATTGGGTTTGGCTGGTGTCCATTTTCATGATGGCTTACCTTTCCCTGTCTCAAGGCGACAAAATCAGTGACTTTTTGTATTTCCAATTCTAATGAATACCCATAAACGTTATTCATTGTGGTTGGTTGGGCTAGTCGTAGGCGGGATTTCGATCCTGCTGACGACAGGTTTTTACCTACAGCCACTATCGGGCGATCAAACCCGTTTAGGCGGCTATGCCGAAAATGATTTTGGTTGGAATCAACCGCAGCGGGTTTTCACTAAGCCAGCGCCACCCTTGCAACGCACTTATGAGCATTATAGTGATGTGCTGGTCGTTGCCGACTCGTTCTCTTTTGCAGGCAATGTGGGGCAGTTAAATTATCCATGGCAGACATTTTTAACTGCCAAGACGGGTTTGTCGGTTTCCACCATTATTCATTATTTGGAAGGCTCCGAACCGCCCGCCTATGACCCATTTATGCTGTATAAAATTGTCAACAGTGAAACCTTCCAAAAGACTCCCCCGCGCATTTTCATCATGGAAGTCATCGAACGTCAATTGGGCATACTCTATGACCTTCCCGGCAATTGCCAAGCCAAGCCAGATTTCTCTCCGAGTTTTACGCTAAACCCAGTTGACGATTTGAAAGCATCCGAACTGGCTTATCGAAATTTAGACCGTCCCCCGATGTTGGAGCAATTGACCTATGCCAAAAAATATTTGTCACGGTATATTAAAGCCCTCTGGGATAAAAGCCCCATCGTGGAAAAATTGGACTTGACCACAGGCAATTTGTTTTCCAATTATCAAAGTGATCGATTATTGGTATATGAAAATGATCTCAAAAAAAAATCTTGGGACGACCACAAGCTTGCCATTATTCAATGTCAGTTGCTCAAGATGCAGAATACTATCCAGCAGAACGGTAAAACCCTATTTGTCGCCATGTTAGTGCCCGATAAATTGAGTGCCTATTCCAAATATTTGCGCGATCAATCCTTGGCGAATTTGAGCGTGATTGAGCGTTTGGCTTCCAACCCCGCTTTGCACTTGGTCAGGGTAGATTTGCCGGTCAAAGCACTCATTGATGAAGGCGTGGTGGATGTTTTTCTGCCTAATGACACGCATTGGGCTTATCGAGGACAGCTAGCTGCTGCCGAGGCTGTGGCGCAATATCTGAGAAGATTTGAAAGCCATTAGAGTCAAAGCAAGCTTTGACGCTCCAATACCAGAGTCAAAGCAAGCTTTGATGTTCCAATACCAGAGTCAAAGCAAGCTTTGACGCTCCAATATTAGGCTTGACATTAATAATTCAATCATTGGCTATGAGTTTTCATCCCAGTAAACAATATCGGGCGCTTATCCAAGCATTAAACCACCCCTTTGCGCCACGATGGGCGTGTTTTATAATCCCATTGTTATTTGGGTTGGTTTCGGTTTATTTGGGTCAAGACACCAACTGGGATTTGCAAAACTACCATCTATACAACCCTTATGCTTGGCTAAACGACAGAATCGGTTTTGATTTGGCCCCGGCGCAAATGCAAACCTATTTCAACCCCTTGCTAGATGTTCCCTATTTCCAAATGATTAGGCATTGGCCTGCCCCTTGGGTTGGCTTTGTCATGGGCGCAGTCCATGGGCTTGCCTTCGTATTATTACTGGCAATTGTCAGACAACTATTGCCGGAAACAACCAACGAAGACAGCAATCGAATGTGCATATTGCTGGCCTTGGCTGGATGCATTTCACCCGGTTTTTTGTCAGAACTCGGCAATACCATGGGTGATAATGCGACAGCTTTATTTGTGCTTGCCTCTTTGCTGGTTTTATTGCATGGCTGGTGGAAATTGGGCAATGGCTCTTGGATAGCCGTTTGGTTTCCGTTATTGTCCGGGGTATTAATGGGTTTTGGGACAGGATTGAAACTAACCAATGCTGTCTATGCAATGGCTTTGTGCCTGGCTTGCTTCGCTTTACCCTTCCATTGGCTGACCCGCTTGCGGATTGCTTTTATCTTCGGCTTGGGGGTGTTATTAGGTTTTGCAGTCACTGCGGGTTATTGGCATTGGGAACTATGGCAACGCTATGGCAACCCGCTGTTCCCCCAATTCAATTCCCTCTTCAAGAGTCCCTTGGCCTCGCAGATATTAATATTGGATACTCGCTGGCTGCCGAAAGGCTGGGGAGAAATTATTTCTTGGCCGTTTATCTTTACGATCAACCCGGAACGCATTGGAGAATTGGAAGCTTGGCAAATTACTTGGCCACTATTGTATATTTTGTTTGCCGGGTGGGCTTATGTGGCTTGGCGGGACAGGCATTCAAGCCAGCCTATCTCCACTTCACAGCCGCGTTCACGATTTCTGCTAGTGTTCATCGCTTTGGGTTATCTAATCTGGATGAAACTCTTCAGCATCCAACGTTATCTAGTCCCGCTGGAATTGCTAATACCGATGGCAATATGGATTTTAGTCCATCGAATTTTTCCGGCTGAATACGCCCGTAAAGTGGCAGTCAGGGTATTGATGCTATCAGCCTTCGTGGTGTTGTTGGGCTTGAATACCTGGGAGCATAAATCTTGGGCTAATACGGGTTTTAGGGTGACAACACCCCAATTGAGCAACCCGGAACAAACCACCATCATTTTTGCCGGGGGTTCGCCTATGGCGTGGATGGTTCCGTTTTTTCCCAAACCCATAGTCTTTGCCTCGGTGATGGGGACTTTCCCGGAAAGCCCGGCCTATGCCAAACAGCTTCAATCGATTCTTGCACAACGTTCCGGGCCAGTGTTTTTAATCCTAGAAGCCAAATCCAATTTTAGGCTGAATGCGGCCATCAAGATGAACGATAAATTTGGCCGATGGGGTTTGACACAATTCGATGCGGGATGTGAAGCTTTGCGTTGGGCGTTTAAAAAATTCAATGTCCATGCCGTCATCCAAGCATCCCATCGTCAAGGATTCCAATGCGAAATCCGCCTTCCTGTGGAAGATTATCGCAACATTGATGTCGAAAACCGAGTTTTGACCCTGGCTAAATCCAACATCTTGGAAGCCTATGGCTTGCAAGTTGAACCAGATTCTTGCGTGGAATATTCGGCATTCATCGGCGACCATCGAATGCCTTA
Source organism: uncultured Methylococcaceae bacterium (assembly GCA_903859815.1). GTDB lineage: Bacteria > Pseudomonadota > Gammaproteobacteria > Methylococcales > Methylococcaceae > Methylumidiphilus. The sequence goes on from CAIOOA010000067.1 coordinate 36,646, forward strand.
TCAATTATGCCGAGTGAATTCATTTTAGCCATCAATGAGACGCTCCATGCATCTCAAAATCCCATCAGGCTCGGCAATGGCGAATTTCACGATGGTTTCGGCACGATCAACCGTATTGGCAACGGCATAAATTCGCAACTCGTCGGCATTGCCCGATGGTCTAATATGGGCAACATCGCCGTTGTCAAAATAAATCCGCACACCGTCCAAATAATTGATGCGGTTGATAAACCCGAAACCCATGTCCGGGGTGAAAAAACTTTTCAGTTCAGCAGATATATTTTCGGCAGCTTGTGCTAAGGCATCGACATTCGTCAATGGGAAATTGTTTTCATCCAATAATTCAATTCCACCCAAACCAAACCTCACGTCCATCACCCTTTCATCAGCCAGAGAAAAACGTTTAATGATTTGTTGGCTGCGAGAACGGGGAAATGCCTTCAACAGGGCAGAACGGCTATACCGTGCGGGTAACTGGTTGAATAATTGGCATAATGACAATCCCTTTTCCCTAGCTGCATACAGCACCGCCAATATCGGTAACAAAGCATCACGGGTGGGCAAGGCTGTTAACGACTTTCCATTGCGAATGATGGTAGAGGCAGTCAGGAATCCACCATTGGCTTCAAAACCACACACGGCTTGTTTGCCTGACGCGACGGACTTTTCCATTCCAGCCACGACGAAAGGAGAGCCAATGCGGGTCTTCGGTGCAAGCTTGGGTTGCAGCCCACTGATGTCAATGGCATCGTTGCAACTGATGGGAACCACGACAGCATCCGCGCCCAGAAACTCAGCCGTGACCATGCCAACTAAATCCCCTCCAAAGAAACGCACCTTGCCTGCCTCCACCCCCAAGATCATGGGCCGGTCGGAATCCCCATCGGTGGAAATGATGGCATCGATTCGCCCAAAATGGGCAAAGGTTTCATCGTGCAAGGCTTGAATGGATTGTATCTGCACCTCGTCCATGTTTTCAGTGTCGATGGGTATGAAGGTTTCACTTCTACCCACCGCAACCACCTCTGCCCCAAGTTTGCTCAAAATTTCCTTAAGGAGATCCCGACCCACTGCCGAATGTTGATAGACCGCCACCCGCAAACCCTGTAAGGACAAATCACCAAAAAAATCGACATATCGGCTTATATAAGCTTGATATGCGGCATTATTCTGTGGCATCAATTCCTGATGGCCTGATTTGAAACGTCCATTTTCATCAAACAACGAAGTGTTGAATGGCTGAGAATTAAGCCTTCGCCGAATTTCATCCACTTTTTCTTGTATGGGGCTTTCGTGTTCCTTAAGCAACTCCCCAATGGAGGTATTGGTTTTATAACCATTCCTGTCAAAAGGAATGTGGCTACCCGTAATCATGATGCTGCCTTTACCGTGAGTAAAAGCGTAGTAAGCCAAGGCCGGGGTCGGGATTTGGCCTAGGTTGACTGGTTTCAGACCAGCATCGCGAATCACCTGTTCGATGGTTTGGGCAAGCTCCCCCCTACCCTGCTGTTCTGGCACGTATCGGCTTGAGCTTGGACGTAAATCATAGCCATAGAAGAATTCATCGCCTTTGACGATTCCCCCTTCTTTTGTTGGAAGTGATTGCAAATATTCCAATTCCGCGAGGGCGTTGATATAGACTTCCAATTGGGTGAGGTGGATGACTTCACCTCTTCTGCCGCTAGTGCCAAATTTAAGCTCTTGCGGTTGGAAGGATAACTTTGATTGCAAGGTTTCAGAGGTCGGAGCGATATTGTTCTTCATTTGTTTAATTTATTTCTTCGATAAACCATTGCCCATTGCTGTTCCAATTGAGCGCCTGTCCTTTCGATTTCCATTCAGCCAATACGAAACGATGGGCCGGTTTGCCATCCACAGTCAATTCATGGACTGCCGGACGGTGGGTATGACCGTGTATCAAAATGGAAATGCCATGATCTCGCAGGGTGTCAATGACGGCTTGTGGATTGGCATCCATGATTTCGGTTGTTTTCTTACCCTTGTCCAAACCACTTTTGAAGCGATACCACCGGGCGTACCATTGCCTCAGAAAAAGTGGTTTGGACAAGGCATTTTGTTTCCACTCGGAAGAACGGACGCGGATTCTTGCGGCTTGATACTGCACATCGTCGGTGCAAAGCAAATCGCCATGGGTGACAATAGCGGGCACTCCGTAAAGATCAATGATGGCAAAATCACCCAATAAACTTGCGCCAGTATCCCGACTAAAGCCTTCGCCGACTAAAAAATCCCGATTGCCATGTTGGAAATAGACCAAAGTGCCGGATTCCACCAGTCGCTTAAGTGCAAATTTGACTTCTCGATTGGGAGATGCGTTGTCATCATCACCAATATAGGCATCGAATAAATCGCCAAGGATATACAAGCGTTCCGCCGCGTTGGCCCGAGTGTCGAGAAAAGTCAAAAATCTCCGCGTGGTTTCAGGACGGCTTGCGGAAAGATGAAGATCGGAAATGAAAAGGGTTTCGGCGGGCATTGAATAGCAAGCAGCAAGGATGGGAGGGACGATGCAAATGCGAGGGCGACGCAAAAAAATCGCCGCCCAAACTCAAAAAGCCTTATTCGCTGACCACAGTGGCTTTGTTGATCACAATCGGGGTCTTCGGCACATCGGTAGGGAAAGGGCCGCCCGAACCGGTTGGGATTTTGCCAAAGCCATCGACGACATCCATCCCCTCGACCACTTCACCAAACACGGCATAACCCCAACCCTTAGGAGTGGGATTAGTGTGATTGAGGAAAGAATTGTCGATGAAGTTGATGAAAAACTGTGCCGTGGCCGAATTCGGGTCACTGGTTCTAGCCATGGCAATGCTCCCTCGTTTGTTCTGCAATCCGTTGTCAGCCTCGTTCTTAATCGGAGCATGAGTGGGTTTCTGTTTAAAATCAGTGGTGAAACCGCCACCTTGGGCCATGAAACCCGGAATGATTCGATGAAAGATCGTGCCGTCGTAGAAACCTTCTTTCACATAGGTCAAAAAGTTAGCCACGCTGGCTGGCGCTTTCGCCTTATCCAGTTGGATGACAAAATTACCTTGAGTCGTTTCAAATTTTACTTGTATCGCGTGTTCGGTCATTTTTTTAGGTGCCTTGTGGGCTTTTGCCGCCAGTGAGGCGTCAGTGAAAGCCATTAAAAAAAGGGAAATGAAAAGGCTGGTTAGCAATCGCATGATGATATTTCCTTGATGCTCATTCAAAGTTGGGTAATCACTACACCCTGTTTGCAACAGAGTCCATTTTAATTCAATTGGCCCATTGGGTCGAGCCATGGCTTGCAATTCTCCTGTTTGAGTCTGGCATAGAGGGATGGCTTGGGTTAAACTTCAGTGAGAAACAATCGAGTAGTGAATAGTTTGGCTTTATTGTTTCCTGATATTTCCACTTAACATACTCGCCTACAATCAAAACAGGTGTTGCTGATGAAATATTCATTATTGCCAATACTGATAACCCTATTTTTCATGTCATCATACGCTTCTGTTGCGAACGCGGATGCCAATTTAGACATCAAAACGACTTATCGGATGGCCGAGGCCGCTAAATGTAGTTATTACACTGAAGGCTTCATGAAATCAGAGATGAGCGTTATCCAATGCCTTCAAGAGGTTAAAAATTCACCGGAACTTTCCGGGGTAACTGACAAGGATGTTTTTAGCTGGACCGAGGATAAGGACGGCTACATCCTAATCAACACGCCACAAGAAGTGATACTCGCCATGCGCGGTACCTTGCCGCCGATACCCCGAGACGGAGCGGATTTCATAACGCTCAAGGATTGGCTTAACAACTTTACCGCCCTGCCGGATAAGGAGGGCTTCCACAACGGATTCATCCAGTCTTGGAATCACATCAAGACGAGTTTGGAACAAAAAGAGGCCAAGGCGTTTTTGGAGACTGCGTTTAAGGGAAACGCCAATAAAAAATTCATGGTGACGGGACACAGCAAAGCCGGGGCTTTGGCGATCATTGCAGCGATAAAGATGTCCAAACATCATGGATGGACAATGCAGGAACCGAACGGGGTTTATTCCTTCGAAGGCGCACGACCACTGACGGCAGAAGGCGCGAAATCTTATGTTGGCAAACTTTCAAACCTTTATCGTATCGAGTACAAGGACGATATTGTTCCATTGGTTCCCCCCGGAGCTTGGTTGAAAAGCCAAGCAAATCAAATTTCACCTATATTTGCTAAAATTTTTTCAAACGTTGACAATATTGCCTATGATTCTTTTGGATTGGGAAACTTGTATTATATCGACGGGAAAAACAATATGAATCTCGTGACGGACGAGCATGCGATTCTTCCTTCTCGAATTAATAATGTTGCAAGCACCTACACCAAAGCTTTATTGCCGACTGAAGCTCTTAGAGTAGTGGTTTCTGATAAACAATTACCGATGTGTTTGCCGGTGGAGAACAATCATACCGCCCATATCGATTATCTTCGGCTGAAGGTCGAAGGGAAAAATCCGTTACCGGGATATTTTATTGAGTCCAGTTGGGACAAATATTGTAACCTCGATAAGCTTTCCGATGCATTATTAAAAGACACCCTGCACAAACTTGGCGAATTGTGCGTCGGCTCTTGTGACTTCCTGCGCAATTTTTAGGGCCGTAGCTCCATATCATTTGCCCATGCGGAAGAAACCTCCACATGCAGAATTTAACCTATGAAGAACCTAGATTCAATCAAAGCTAGAATGGAAGAAATTTTGGGGGATGGAGCATCTACCAATTTGAAGATGCCTTTTATCCCCCATATCCACATGAGTCTGTGCGTGGCAGAGTCGATTGAAAAACGGCTGAAACCCATTGATTATGAAAGACTGGTTTTGATTATTCTTTGCCATGACTTAATCATGAAGTATGATGACTTCAACTTCCCGGAGAAAATCATATCCTTGTTGAAGGAATATCATGTCAACCTAGCCGATTTGCGAATAGTCTCCTTCAAGCATTTGAGGGATAAGTTAGGCCATAATGACTGGAATGTGATAGTCCCTTTATATGTGTCAAACCTTGTCAAATATAATAACGAAGTCTGCCTAATTCATAGTTTGATCTGCTGGACGAATCATATTATTTATTGCGTCAAGAATAACAATCAAACCTATTTGTCAAACCTCCACCTCATTTACTCCGAATTTCAGCGCGAACTGGCTGACACGCTTCCAAACTACGGCTATCAATCATTAATCGCTGACCTGTTAGGGCAGTACCAACTCCAATTGGAACTGGCCGAGACCGCCTTGCATCCGGCTGAGGGGACTCATCTTTGAAAAGGGAAATCCGTATAGGGAAACGGGGAACAAACACACCAGAGCAATCGCATGAAGGCTAAATCTTCGTCATTCCGGCATGGATCGCCGGAATCCAGATTGCAGGGATGCAGAAAACCCTTGTCCGTCGGGAGAGTTTGCCATCCTTGGACGATGGATTCCGACCTCCCTGATCGGAATGACGACACTTTTTTCTCTTTGACGATGTGAATTGGTTTACACGATTGCCCTGACAAACACACGAACATGAATGGCGGCAAAGTACAGCGTGTCAAATATTATCAATAGGAGATTTTATGCGGGTTTTTGTCAGTTATAGCCACCAGCAAGGCCCATGGGTTTGGGATCGGCTGGTTCCGGTATTGAAAGCGGGCGGGGCGGAGGTGTTGATTGACAAAGAACGCTTCCAAATCGGCAAAGCGATGGTCGGGCAGATGGACGCTTTGCAAGCTCAGGCAGACCGGCATCTACTGATATTCTCGCCCGATTATCTTGCCAGCGCTTACTGCCAACATGAAATGAAACAAGCCGTGGCGCTCGATCCGAGTTTTAGCCAAGGGTTTATCGCGCCGGTCATGCGCGAGGCTTGCAGCTTGCCGCAGCCTTTTTTCAAGTACAAACCGCTCTATGCCGATCTGCAAGATGATTCCAAAGCCGAAGTGTGGGACAAACTCCTGCTGTTATGCGATGCGACGGGTTTAGGCGCGAGAGCCACCGACTGGCTGGCGGCGCGGGATGAAATTCGCAAATACCTGGAACGCAACCAATCGGTGAATCTGGTGGTAATTGGCGACGGGGTGAATTGGCGCGGCTTGCTGGAACATCTCGCCGCTGATTACCTGCCGGATTTAGCACAGGTTGATTTCCAAAATCCTAGTACAACAAGCCGGGCTGGATTGTTGGCAGAAATTAGAACCGCAATTGGCTCAAAAACGCCCATTCCATCAATGCCAAATGATTTAGCGGCCTTTGTTAAATTGTTCAATACTAGATCATCACCTATCCGTTTATGCCTGAGTCATTTTGATCTGGTATCTCACCGCTCATATTATGATGTCAATCTATTCAGTACCTTGCGCTATTTATGTATGGGAACTGGGCAATTGGTTCTATTAGTGCAATCTAGAATACCTTTTGAAGCTTTAATCCAACAGGATCATGTCCTATCTGGTATTGATATAAAAATGGTTGAGTTACATGGCCGGTAAAAGACTTGAATATCAAAAATTTAAAACTGGAATATCACATGGAATACGAACATAGAGTTTTCTTAAGCTATGCTAGAGAACAACATTGGACTCCGTGGGTGCGAAATCGATTCGTACCTCGTTTCAGTGCTTATCTGGAAAAAGAATTCGGCCGGTTGCACCCTGATTGCGATGAGAATGAGCGCCCAATGATTTTTGTTGATAGTCAAATTCAAACGGGTGCACATTGGGAAAAGGTACTTAAGAACAAAGTGGCTCGTTCTCAGGTAATGGTGGCTCTAGTGTGTGCCGCATATTTCCAGAGAGAATGGTGTTGCCGAGAAATGGCATTGATGATGGAGAGAGAGCGTTACTGTGGTTTAGAGGGCCATGATGAAAATTACGGCTTGTTAATTCCAGTTCGACTTGGCGATGGTTTATTTTTTCCGGATTTGATTAAACGTGTTCAGTATCATGATTTCGAGGATTGCGCATATTTGGACATTCCTCCAGGTAGTGAAATGTCATTGAGGTTAGAGAGTAATATAAAGAAACTAGCTACAACTGTGGCAAAAACTCTATTGCAAATCCCAGATTATAATAATGGTTGGCTTAATTTCACTGGCGAAGATTATATACCACTATTAGCGTACAAAAAAAATTACAATCCTACCCCTTTTCGTATTCTCCCATAATAGCCATGAAAATAAACATCCCTTTGGTTTACGCTAGTCCAGAAGTTGGTAACGTTGTGACTTTCTATTCATTTAAGGGGGGCGTAGGCCGCTCTATGGCTTTGGCAAACATTGCTGTCCTACTGGCGCGAGCCGGAAAGCGTGTTCTATGTATTGACTGGGATTTAGAGGCACCAGGTCTAGATCGTTACTTCCGTGCCATTCCATTGTCCGCTCCAAAACATGAACCCATAATTCTTGAATCATCCAAATCTGGTGGTTTGTTAGATATTCTTGAAAAATCGATACCTCAGCAGCTTGAGCCATGGCGTAATTATGTCACGACTAGGATTGCAGCAGACGGTAGCAGGGTAGAATTCATTGGAAGTGGTGACGATGTGGAGGGCTATTCAAGACGGCTAGCCAACTTTAGTTGGCCTGATTATTTTGCTGAACGTGGGGGAGGCGATATTATTGAAGCTTTGCGTGCAGAACTAAAATCAGAGTACGACTTTATCTTATTAGATTCTCGTACTGGTTTAACCGATTCAAGCGGGATATGCACTATTCACATGCCAGACCTATTAATTCTATTGTTTGCTGTAAATTATCAAAGCATTGACTGGTGTAAACGAGTGGCAGACAGTATCAGGGCTGGACGGCGGGAATTGCCTTATGACCGGGCCTTTTTGCCGATAATTCCCGTATTAGCTCGCTTCGATGCCAAAGAAGAAAGTGACAGTGCTGCCATAGCGATCCAACAAGTCACCGAACATTTTTCCAAGTATTTCAGTGATTGGTTGCCCAGTGCGATAAATCCACGAGATATGTTGAATTGGATTGTGTTGCCGTACATTCCACGCTATAGTTTTTATGAATCTCTAGCCGTAGAAGATGAGGCATTTTCTGGCCCTGATGGACTAGCCTTTCGCTATTCTGTATTGTTCAACTTGATTCAATCAAAGTTTCGGAATTTACGAGCAATCCTTGCCGAAATAGGTCTGCCTGGGGCAGCATTTCAGCCAATGCTTCCACCTATTTCTGATGTTCGATCTGAATTAGAGAATGACCCTTATGCACTTCATCGTTACATACAATCCGTTATAGATCGCTCTCATGAAGAACCGCTGCAAGCCGTCGATTCATTAGAGATTTTATCTCGTCTTGCTTCGCCACCAGAAACAGAACGATTATTAGAAAAAAGCATAGAAATATTGGCAGAAGCAGCTTTATCAGACCCAAAAGAAATATCACGTCTAGCTTGTAAGATTATTCGTGTAGCAGGACGTGAAAGAAATTTAAGTGGTATAGGTGATATGTTGTCTAAGTTACCTGAGGGTGATGTTGAATACTTATATAATATGTCGCATATAAAAAAAGAAACTTCAGATATATCTGCGCTACAGATAGCTATTGAAAAAGAGCATATCCTGAATTATAAAAAGACATACTCTGCTATTTTGGTTGATAAAATAGAAAATTTTTCTAGTTGGTTGATCTCATACCCAGAGCCTCTTGGTGGTGAATTACGGCAAGCAGCAATAATATGGCTTGAGATAGCTAAGAATCAATATCATGGAATAAGACATGAATTTATTCCGCAGTTTTTTCGTGCAGGTGTTCCAGTAAGTCGAGAAAGAGAGGCTTATATTCCTAGGTCATCTGTGTTGGACGAATTAAATCGTATATTAAACGTGCACGTTGGCTGTTTCTGCCTTGTTATTTATGGCCGCCGCCGGATAGGCAAAACCACGTTATTACGCAATTTGGAGGGTTTTCTACCCGTCAGCATCCAAATTGGTGTCTTGTCCATGCAAAATCCTATAGCCTTTATCAGTTTGGAAGGGTGGTTGACGGTGGTGTCAGAGCCGGTGCTAGTGGTTTGGCCTGAGCGGGAACGGCCCAAGGTGCCGGATAGTTTGCCGTCATTTTTTCGCCTACTGGGCGAATGCAACCAGCGGTTGGAGGCAGCGGGACAGCGTTTGTTACTGGCAATAGACGAATACGAAAACCTAGACCGCAAGCTCGGCGAGGGGGTGTTTCCGTTGGATTTGCTGCATATGCTGCGCGAGTCCATCCAAACCCATAGGCGCATTGTCTGGCTGTTCGCCGGTAGCCACACCATTGAGGAACTGACCCACGCCGAGTGGCCTTCGTATCTGATCAGCGCCAGCACGGTGGAAGTCCCGGCGTTCACCGAGGCGGAAACCCGTTTGCTGCTGACCGAACCGATGAAGCATTCGCGGCTGTTCGAGCGCGACGAGTCCAAGCGCCCGCGCTTCGAACCGGGGTTTTGGGGCGAAGATGGCATAGCCCGCATTCAAGCCGAAACTGCCGGTTGGCCGCACCTCGTGCAATTGCTGGCGGAAACCGCCGTGGACCTGTGCAACGAACGGCAAAGCCCGCAAGTGGATGCGGCTTTGTTAGACGATGCCATCGCCAAGGCGGTGACGGCGGGGGATACGGTGTTGCGGCAATTGCTAAAAGGCGAATCAACCGAGGCGGATTGGGCTTGGCTGGTGGGCTTCCGTCGCTTGGATGCTTTGCCGATCCCCGAAGACGAAGCGGTGTTTTTGTCCCTGCGCCGCCGTTGGTTGGTGGTGGATGCGGAACCGGGGGAATGGCGGCTGCGCGTACCGTTGTTGCTGCGCTGGTTGCGGGAGCGGGGGTAGCGAAGCGCGGCAAGTTTTGTAGGCTTGCGATTTATGTTTTGGGCAGGGCAACCGCCATCCGCTAAATCACGAAAACTGAGGACGGGATTACAATTCACTTTCGGCGTTTTAAGGAATGATCCTCAAGCCTTGCGGAGCATTCCTTCCTCATTATTTACCTGTGCGCATGTCATTTATACTATTGCAAATGTCTTTTTCATTGTTGCCCGAAGCTTGCGGAGCATTGCACGGTTCTTTTGTACCGTTGCAAATGTCTCGATCATCATTGCAACTGTATTTTGCACCCATACAAGCGTCTTGTTCACCAATGTATCTGTCTCTTTCACCCGTGCAAGCCTCTACCCAAGCATTCCCCTAAGCTTGCGGAGCATTCCCTAAACAGTACGCACCGGACCCATGCCCCGCGCATCAATCCTCAAGCTTCGGGGATTGCTCCCTGAGACCTGCGGAACAGTGAAAGTGACAGTTGCAATGGTTAAAAGGATTGCCGAACAGGTTAAAAAGGTCTGAGAAACAGTCGAAATGAAGCAAGGATTGCTCCTCGCAACTTGGGCAATAGTGCAAATCGGATATAATTCAGTAAGCAGATACAGAACACGGTAAACGCAATGGCAACGATTACATTCGATACACACAAATTCATACGGCGATTGGAAACTTCAGGTTTCACCCTAGAGCAAGCAGAGGCCGTGGCGGAGGCTTTTCGCGAGGCATCCGGGGAAGCTGAATTGGCGACACGGCAAGATTTGAGAGAATTGAATCTTCATTTGGAAGCCAAAATCAACGACATCAAATTTGATTTGGTGAAATGGATAGCGGGGATGTTGCTCGCCCAAGCTGGTTTGGTGGCCGCATTGGTGAAGCTACTATAAATCACATGAAGACTAAAACCTCGTCATTTCGGCATTGATTGCAAATCGGCAGGATAGCCGATTTGCTTAGGTCAGCCGCCCGAGGGGTGAGCTACATGGAAGTACCAAATGCATCCAAATTGCAGGGAAGACTCTAGCCCTTGTCCGTTGGGAGAGTTTGCCATCCTTGGACGATGGATTCCGACATCCCTGATCGGAATGACGGCACTTTTTTTCCTTTTATTCTGATTTGAATTGCTTCATGCGATCTCATGTACTGCGAATTTGAGCGTGAATTAGCAGACACGCTTACAAACTACGGCTATCAGTCATTAATCACTGACCTGTTAGGCCAGTACCAACTTCAATTGGAACTCGCCGAAACCGCCTTGCATCCGGTTGAGGGGACGCATTCGAAATAGGCGAAGTACGACAGTTGCTCATTAAGCTACGGATTTTTTGTTGCATTTTTGACATATAATAAGCTAAGTGATAGCTAAAACATGCAGCCAAAATATTATTAGCTTGACTGCTTTGTTAGGCATCATGCTAGTCAATGTAAACATGTTTTATTTTATAAACATACTCTGGCTTGTTTAAGTATTGCATAGCCTTATCCCACAATGGGTTTGTACGGTTATACAGATTATTGGCAAGAGCCTTTATCTCTGGTGGTGCGTCGTCCCGAAAATAGTTTTTGTTGCTTCGGTTCTTATCGTAGCTCACGCCTGTTATCTTAAATTTCGTTGCTGCCACGTTTTTTGACTTCTGCTGCTCAATGTCCTTGTGAGCGGTTTCCCATGTTATGGCGCGTACCATCAAATAATACTCACGTTCATTAAATTTTCCATCAATGGTATACGCGGATTTTGAGGGATATTCAGGTTGTATTTTTTTCTTATATACGCCACCTATAACGAATCGAAAATGTAAATTATCCGGGGACATCTCATAGCGTCGGCAATCGATAATATCTACCCAATGCCCTTTTGCCTGAACAAGATGCTTCTTCACAAAGAGAACTGCAAAAGACTCTTCGGTGTTAGCGTATTCAAGGTATTTTTTTAGAAGCTTGTCGTGCATTGTTCAAGAGGTTATGGAACCCGTACTCCGTAAATGGTACTAATAAGTTGTTAGGATTTTAGCCGAACTCAAAACTCAAAACTAGGGTAGTCACAATAAAACCCTGACTTCAGGGAGTTTTAACCTTCGTATATCATTCTAGCGAGGATAAATTTCCATTTTGCCCTCTCTTGCTTCCCTGTGTCAGGCATTCGAGGCCAAATCGCGGAGGAGTTTGCAACCCCGCTGCTTAAGTTTTTACATGATAACAAGCTTCCGCCAAAACATGAAATACCGCGAACGGGATTACAAATCCCGTCCTGTGTTAGGAACAGCAAAGCTTGCTTTGCCTGTCAAAGCAAGCTTTGACGCTCCAAACCTATAGGCGAAACATCAATACTTTTTCGCCATTTGGCAGTAAAATTGCCATCTAGCATTCCCTTTTGGATAAACCAGTGACTGAACATCCCACAATTCACTTCCCGCCCGAATGGGCGGAACAATCCGCTGTTTTACTGGCTTGGCCTCATGCTCAAAGCGAATTCAACCCTTGGCGATCCGATGTGGAAGCCACTTACGAAGAAATCGCCATCGCGGTTGCGCAACGGCAACGCTTGATTATCGCCTGTTATGATGAAGCATTGCGCGATCAAGTGGCCGCAAGGCTGAAACCCTATCTTGCCAACATCAGCTTTGCGGTAATCCCTTACGATCTGGAATGGGTGCGCGACACGGCCCCATTGACGGTGGAAATCGGCCCGAAAGCCAAGCTATTGGATTTCCGCTTCAACGGATGGGGCAACAAATATGATCTCAGCAATGATATTGCTTTTGCCCGTAACCTCCATAAATCGGGTGTGCTTGGCAGAACCTCGATGGAATCGCTTGATTTTGTATTGGAAGGCGGCAGTTTGGAAACCGACGGCGAAGGGACTTTGCTCACCACCGCCCGTTGTTTGCTGAATCCCAACCGCAATCCTGAGTTGACCCAAAGTCAGATTGAAGAACAACTAAAATCCGCTTTAGGGCTTAACCGTATACTGTGGCTGCATCATGGCTTTGCCGAAGGCGACGACACCGATGCCCATGTGGATACCTTGGCTAGATTCTGTTCCCCCACCACCATCGCCTACACCGCGTCGAACGATCCGCAAGACCCAAACCATGCCGAGCTAAGCGCGATGGAAGAGGAATTAAAGGCTTTGCGCACCGCCGACGACAAACCTTATAAATTAGTCCCATTGCCGGTTCCCAAGCCTATTTTTAGCGAAGAAGGCGAGCGATTGCCCGCCACTTATGCCAATTTCTTGATAATTAATAAAGCGGTGCTGGTTCCGGTTTATGACGACGATGAAGACGCAACCGCTTTTATCCGCTTGTCGAATTGCTTTCCGAACCGTGATTTGATTGGGATTGACGCGACCCCATTGATTCGACAATTTGGCAGCATTCACTGCATGACCATGCAATTTCCAAAATCTTTATTATTGCCTGAACTATGAACAAATCCCTGACCGTTGCCTTAGTCCAACAAGCTTGCGGCTCCACGCGGGATGCCAATCTGGCTGAATCAATCAAGCATATTCGCCAAGCCAAGGAATTGGGCGCGGAATTAGTATTGTTGCCGGAATTGCATTTAGGGCCGTATTTTTGCCAAGTCGAAGACACCGAAAACTTTAACCTAGCCGAAACCATCCCCGGACCCACCAGCGAGGCATTGGGACAGGTTGCCAAAGAATTGGGCATTGTCATTGTCGCCTCTTTGTTTGAGCGCCGCGCACCGGGGCTTTATCACAATACCGCCGTGGTGCTGGAAAAAGACGGAACACTGGCGGGAAAATATCGCAAGATGCATATCCCCGACGACCCCGGCTACTACGAAAAGTTTTATTTCACCCCCGGTGACATCGGCTTCAAGCCCATTCAAACCTCGGTGGGCAAACTGGGTTTGTTGGTTTGTTGGGATCAATGGTATCCTGAAGCCGCTAGGCTGATGGCACTGGCCGGGGCAGACTTGTTGCTCTACCCCACGGCGATAGGCTGGAATTCCGATGACTCTGAGGCAGAACGGCAACGTCAACTGGACGCTTGGATCACCATCCAGCGTGGTCATGCCGTTGCCAACGGCTTGCCGGTGCTGTCTTGCAATCGCATCGGTCATGAACCCGACCCCAGCCCGAACAGCCAAGGCATACAATTTTGGGGCAATAGCTTTGTGGCTGGGCCACAAGGGGAATTTCTGGCCCATCTCGATGACCAAGCATGTAAAATAATCCTCGTAGAATTGGATCTCAAACGCTCGGAAGAGGTGCGCAGAATCTGGCCTTTCCTGCGTGACCGGCGCATTGACGAATACGGTGGATTGGTCAAGCGGTTTTTGGATTAACCTACATATAATCCCCTCCCAGAATGGAGAGGGTCTAAGGTGAAGGATTTGGACAAACGCAAGCAATGAAAAACATGAACAAACGAAAATTTGAACGCGATCCAGATGATAGGATAATAGCCGGGGTATGCGGAGGATTGGCGAGATACTTTGGTGTCAGTTCCAAAATAGTCCGCATCTTATTTCTTATACCCTTTATCCCATCGTTCCTTTTCCCCCTCGGTGCTTGGATTTCTTCGGGGTCCGCCATTTTGACCTACATTCTTTTTTGGGTGATTGGGCCGATGCGACGTTCCACGATTGAAAACCTTTCTAGGGATATGCGCAAGAAGGCCAGATCCTTGGACAAGCTTGTCAATGACACCTGCGCAAGGGTCAATCTTCCTGGATTGTCTGCCCGCTTGAAAAATGTGCATGAGATGATTCAAACCCTGCTGCCTGAATTGGAGAGCAAGTCCCTCAGCAAAGAACCGGAATTGCGCCCCGTTTATGATGCCGCCTTGGTGCATTTGCCCGAATTATTGGAGAATTTCTTAAGGCTGCCATCAAATTATGCTCAGGGCCAGCCTATCAGTGGAGTCAAAACCGCCCAAGACCATTTGTCTGACGAGTTGCAGAAACTGGAAAGGACTTTAGTCAATGTCACTAAAGGTCGTTATGGGCAGAAATTTGCTCGCTCGGTCGACGCTTTGGATAGCATTAGCTCTCGCTATGAAGACGACCCAACCGCCCCTTACCGTTTGAAGCTCGAATCCCTACAAAGTAAAATGGCAAGCCGCTTGGACCCGGAGGCCACCGCCAAGCTGGAAAATATTAAAAACTCATTGATCGCCGCTTTGGGCCGCTTGATGCAAACGGTTGACGAATCGGATGCCAATCTTTACAACGTCAAACAAATTGCCTTGGAATATCTGCCCAACACCGTGGACAAATACCTTGCCTTGCCTCAAGGTTTGGCCGACAACGAACCCTTGTCGCAGGGGAAAACGGCGCAAGCCGCTTTCCATGAACAATTAAATGTCCTCGACGGTGCGCTAAATCGAATGGTCACTAGCCTGTATCAAGAAGATGCTCAGGGCTTGTTCGTGCATGGTCATTTTTTGCGCGATAAATTCCTCGATGGACAAGTGGAATGGTTGGGAAATGACAAAGCTTGAATATGGCTTTAGTTTTGGCCGTTTAAGCGAATAATGGCACTTTCGTCCTTGGAAATCTGCGCTGGCGCTGGCGGACAAGCTTTAGGCTTGGAACGGGCGGGGTTCGACCATGCCTGTTTGGTCGAAATCGAACCACCAGCCTGCGCCACTTTACGCCTTAACCGCCCCAATTGGAACGTAGTGGAGGGCGATTTGCGCCAGTTTGACGGAACACCCTTTCGAGGCATAGATCTACTGGCCGGCGGGGTCCCCTGCCCTCCGTTTTCCAGAGCGGGCAAACAAATGGGTTCCGATGATGACCGGGACCTATTTCCAGAAGCCATCCGCCTCGTTGATGAATGCCGCCCCCAAGCCGTGATGTTGGAAAATGTGCGCGGTTTATTGGATGCCGTGTTTGGGGATTATCGCAACAAAGTCGAAAAACAATTGATCAAATTGGGTTACAAGCCGGGCTGGAAACTGCTCAATGCTAGTGATTATGGGGTATCCCAACTCAGACCGCGTGTGGTTTTCGTCGGTATCCGCAAAGATATAGCCGATCATTTTGATTGGCCGGAACCGCTTAAAATTCAGCCACCCACCGTGGGTGAGTTGCTCTATGATTTGATGGGCAAGCATGGTTGGCGCGGCGTGGATCGCTGGCGGGAGCAAGCCAATATGATCGCGCCGACTTTGGTGGGCGGGTCAAAAAAACATGGCGGGCCTGATCTAGGGCCAACCCGCGCCAGGCAAGCGTGGGCAGCACTAGGCGTCAATGGGCTTGGGTTATGGGATGATGCACCTCCGCGTGATTTCGTCGGAATGCCGCGCCTGACAACCCGCATGACGGCACGCATTCAAGGCTTTCCCGACGACTGGGCTTTCTTCGGCAAGAAAACCCCGGTTTATCGTCAAATCGGGAATGCCTTTCCTCCGCCTGTGGCCGCAGCCGTGGCAAACAAAATTCACCAAGCCTTGACGGTCAGGCGAAGCTTCAAAGTCGCTTAGACACACACAGTGGCCATCATTAAACCCGGCTCCCAAGAATCTTTGAAATTTGGCGAGGAAACCGATTCGGCTCCTCGTTTTGACCAAACGAATGTAGCCCCCTGCCCTGCTCCCAGCTATCCCGGCATGAAGCATGACAATCAGATGACGCTCCCCAACTTTCCACCCACCAGCACGGAATTTAGCCAAGCCCGCAAAGCCTTTCATAAAGAATTACTGGAAACTGTGTTGACGCTGAATGCCGCAGGGGTAGCCAGCAATGCCGACAAAGACAATCGGGCCAGTGTCGCGATTGCGGCGGGCATCGCCCGTTTGCTGGAAGCGGAGACACAAGCCGAACGCTTGGCAGGGCAAACCTCGGGCAATCGCTTTGAAGATGCCTGTGCGGGTTTTGTCCGCAACACCTTTAGCAAACTCAGCCACCTGCGTCCGGGATCATGGGATGTTCATCAAGTCACCGGGCGAAACCGGCTGGAAATTGCCAAATACGAACAGTTTGCCCATTTGGTCGCCTTGGACGAAGCGGCAAGGGGCAATCCAGCCCTAGCCGCAGCATTAGGCAGCGATTACACGATCACGCCGGATGTGGTGGTCGTCCGCCACACCGAGTCGGATGATGCCATCAACGCCCATGCCCGGCTGGTGGATGCATCGATTTCGCGCCATGCGAGTTTGCGTCAGGCAACTGGGGGCGGACCCTTGCTTCATGCCAGCATTTCTTGCAAATGGACCATCCGCAGCGACCGCGCCCAAAATGCGCGATCCGAAGCCTTGAACCTGATTCGCAACCGCAAGGGCCATCTTCCCCACATCATGGTGGTGACGGCGGAACCCACACCCTCCCGTTTGGCTTCCATCGCCTTAGGCACGGGAGACATCGACTGCGTTTACCATTTTGCGCTCTATGAATTGCAAGAATCCCTGCAACAATTGAACATGATTGATGCGATTGACCTGTTGATGGTGATGGTGGACGGCAAACGGCTTAAAGACATTTCCGATTTGCCGTTGGATTTGGCGGTGTGACCAGCACCTCAATCCCCGCTTCGCGCAACAGCCCTGCCGTTTCAAAGACTGGCAAACCCATCACACCCGAGAAACTGCCTTCGAGATGGGCGACAAAAATCGCGCCCAAGCCCTGAATGGCGTAAGCCCCTGCTTTGTCGCAAGGCTCGCCCGTCGCCCAATAGGCTTCGATTTCCTCGTCGGCAATTTCGCGAAAGCGCACCTTGCTAATACTCATCGCTTGCCAATGATGATTGCCTGAGCGCAGGGAAATGGCACTTAACACTTGATGTTCGCGCCCTGACAAACGGCTTAGCATGTCTCTGGCATGGTCAATACCGCTCGGTTTGCCGAAAACCTCCCCGTTCAAAACCACTTCGGTATCCGCACCTAGCACAGGCAAACGAGATTGGCATGAAAGCTGGCCTAGCCAAGACTTCTCAGCGGCAACACGATGGACATAATGTTCAGCTTGCTCACCTTGCCGTGGAATTTCGTCGGCTTCCACGGTCACGGCCTCAAAGACTAGGCCCATTTGCGCCAACAATTCACGGCGGCGTGGGGAAGCGGAGGCCAATATAATTTTTGGGGTATTCATCGGTGATAAGGATGGTTGTGCAGAATGCTCCATGCCCGGTAAAGTTGCTCGGCAAGCACAATGCGAACCAGAGGATGTGGAAACGTCAACGCAGACAGCCGCCAACGATCATCGGCTTTAGCCAGACAACTCTGGGCCAAACCGTCCGGCCCACCCACTAACAAGGAAACATTGCGCCCGTCCCCTAGCCAGCGCGACAAAGCTTCTGCCAACTGCGGGGTGGACCATTCCTTGCCACTCAAATCCAAGGCCACCACACGATCCCCTGAGGGTATTGCAGCCAGCATTCTCTGCCCTTCATCATCCATGACACGCTCAATGTCGGTATGCTTGCCACGCTTACCGGGCGTGATTTCCCGGAGCTTTAGCTCACATTCTCTTGGCATCCGCTTGGCATATTCCGTGTAGCCTTGGGTGACCCAATCTGGCATGCGATTGCCTACGCAGAGCAAGTTTATTTGCATGGCCCGGCTTTATATTTCCACCAAGGTTCCGATTTCTATAGCTTGCTTGGAGGGTATGCCAAAAAACAGGATGGGATTGGAAGAATTGCGGAACATAAATATGAAAATCCGTTCCTGCCAAGCGTTCAAGGCCGGGTTGCTGGAAGGAACCAAGGTTTCACGTCCAGTGAAAAACATAGCCTCGTGCAAATCGAACTTTACTCCACGCTCGTTGATCATCTGTAAAGCATAATAAATGTCGGGCGATTGGGTAAACCCAAAGTTGATGGTGACGCGATAAAAGTTTTGCCCGAGATCTTCGATTTCCAAACGGTCTTTGGCAACCACATAGGGTATGTCTTGGGTGGTGACGGTCAACAAGATCACCCTATCATGCAAAATTTTATTGTATTCGACATTCTTCAACAGCGCGAACGGCAGGCTGATATGACGGCTATACAGGAAAATGCTGGTGCCGGGGACACGTATCAGAGGTGATTCTTTGATTTGGGTCATGAAATCGGTCAGCGACATCGATGAACGTTGCAAATGCCGAATCAGAGCAGTGCGACCTTTTTTCCAAGTGGTCATGAAAAAGAACAGGAAAAGGGCAATTAGCAATGGGAACCAGCCACCGTCAATAATTTTGATGGCATTAGCCCCCAAGAAAGACAGATCGACAGCGAGGAAAACGACAAGGAAGGTGACAGCCCAACGCAATTTCCATTTCCAAACATCCATTGCCACGATGAAGGCCAAACTGGTATCTATCGCCATAGTTCCAGTTACGGCAAACCCATAAGCCGATGCCAAATGACTGGAAGATTGGAATACCAATACGAGGATCAACACGGCAATCAATAGAAACCGGTTAACCGCAGGGGAGTAGACCTGTCCCATTTCAGAATTTGAGGTATGGATAAAACGCAAACGCGGGATGTAATCCAACTGCACCGCCTGCCGGGTAATGGAAAATGCCCCCGAAATGACCGCTTGCGAGGCAATCACGGTGGCCGCTGTGGACAGGGCGATGAGTGGGTATAACGCCCATTCCGGTGCCAACAGGTAAAACGGATTCTTGATTGCCGAAGGATCGCGCAAGATTAACGCCCCTTGCCCTAGATAATTCAGCAACAGTGCAGGCATCACGAAGAGCAACCAGCTAAACTGTATAGGTTTTCGGCCAAAATGCCCCATGTCGGCATAGAGCGCCTCGGCACCCGTCAAGGCCAGCACCACAGCGCCCAAGGCTAAGAAACCGTGCCAATGGTGCTTGATGAAAAAATTCAGCCCATATTTCGGGTTGAACGCCATCAGAATGTCAGGTGATTTTATCAGGCTGTCGATTCCCATCAGCGCCAAAGTGATAAACCAGAAAACCATCACCGGGCCGAACAATTTACCCACCTTGTCAGTGCCCATGCTCTGAAACAGAAACAAGCCAATCAACACGCAGAGCGTTATCGGTATGACATAAGGGTGCAAGGCCGGCGCGGCCACCTCAAGCCCTTCAACCGCGCTTAACACTGAAATTGCCGGGGTTATAATGCCGTCGCCGTAAAACAATGCGGCCCCAAACAATCCTAGGCTGATGATGATGGCGCGATGATGATTCTTATGCCTGCCTCGCAAAGCCAATGCCATCAATGCCATGATGCCACCTTCGCCCCGGTTGTCCGCCCGCATGACGAAAACCACATACTTCAGGCATATCACCATGATTAGGGACCAGAAAATCAGCGAAATGGAGCCGTACACCGTCACCTTGTCCGGTGACAAGCCATGTGCCTCATTGAAGATTTCCTTCATTGTGTACAATGGGCTAGTGCCGACATCGCCATACACAACGCCTATGGCGCCTAGGGCAAGGGCAGCGAAATTTGATTTATGATGTGAATGTGATTGGTCAATAGTGGGCATGTCGGTTCCTTCAAGGACCGTTGCAAAAATAAGGATGGATTCAAGCTTGCGTGAAAAGTGCTTTGCATAGACAATAATTTTATTCGTTGTATGAGGAAATAGCGACTAAACTGATATGAAAGCCAACTGCGCAATGAGTTTTAAAAGGGTTGCCTGCGGTACGCAGGCCCATGCATTATGCCTAGACATCAGTTCTTCGGGCATTTTATTTGAAGCATCCGAGGCCGCCGATGTGGGAAGGGCGCTCGAAATCCGTACATTTCCCGCCGACCGAATCACCCCTCCCCTGACCGCTCTCATTGAGGTCATTCGTTGCACCAAGACCGATGAGGGCCATTTTCGGATCGTCGGTGCCATCAAGGGAATTAAAAGCCAAGCCCCAGACCCAATCAACTCTTAACCATGTACTCAATCACCAAAGAAATTTATTTTTGTTATGGTCATCGGCTGATGAACCATCCCGGAAAATGTAAAAACATCCACGGGCATAGTGTTAAAGCCGCCATCACCTTGCAATCCGAACGGCTCAACGAGCAAGGCATGGTTTGTGATTTTGCCGACATCGCAGCCGCTTCGGCCGCTTTCATCGATTCCGAATTGGATCATAATTTCCTGTTGCACAAAGACGACCCTCTGGTTGGGATGCTGCAACAAGCCAATGAACGTTGCATGGTCTTGCACGAACACCCCACGGCTGAATACATTGCCAAGCTCATTTTCGATTTCATCCTCGCGAAAGGTTATCCCGTGCGTGAGGTCACCCTCTGGGAAACCGCCAGTGCCTGCGCCAGTTACCGGGAAACCCACAGCTAATCCCCATGTATTTTCTTGAACCTTTGGCAAAATCCTACTGGCTGTCGAAACTCTGTGAAGCCAACTACGAACGTTTACTCCGGTTGATACCCGATTTGACCCAAATGGCGGGAACCTGCGTCGCCCATGCCGACGGCAAGCCCTCCCTACACATGCAATTGCAGAAAAACTCGCGCTACACCTTGACCTTGGAGTTGACCCATAGCTTTGGGTTAGGGCTGCTTAAACCCCAAATGGAGCCTTCAGTCAGGGTGAGGGTGTATTTGGATGTTCGCGCAGCCGAAATGCTGGGCGATCATGACCGCCCCAAAGTGTACGAGGCGTTCAGGTGGGGCGGCAAGGGCAGGGAAATGCTGGATTACAAATGGAAACTGAATTATTTCCTGTCAAAATGGCTAGACCATTGCCTTGCCAATGATTATTGCTTTAGCATGACTCGCAGTGAGCAGAACACCTGTACCGAAGAAGTGTAAATCTCAAGGCAATAGCCTGTCGCAATGTTGTAAAATCATCCGGTCCAATCGAATACCCTCTTTCAACCACTTAAACAAGCAGAAAGGCGAACACCAATGAATGCTGTGGCAAACCCATCCGAAACGCTTACCCTGACACCACCCGAACCGGTCAAACCCGTCGCACCGGAACAGGCGTCCTCCCTCGTCAAGTTGGACGAGAAGACCATCGCCAAACTTGATGAAAGAGTCACCAGCTTCATCGATAACATCGTGCAATTGGACTCACACAGCCCCGAGTTCATTGGCAAGGTCAACAGTATCCATGCGCTAGGGAGCGATCAAATACGTGCAGCAGCCAGTATCTCAAACCGCTTGCTGGACCGGCCCGTTGCCAGCCTGAACGAAGGGCTTGGCGATGGTCATTCCAAAGTCTCTAAGAGCCTGCTGGATTTAAGGGAAACCATCGAAAGCCTAGATCCGACAAGGCAAGGGAATTTGTTGGAACCACGAAAAATACTGGGGTTCATACCTTGGGGCAACAAACTCCAAGATTATTTCCGGAAGTATCAATCTTCACAAACCCACTTAAACGCCATAATCGTGAACCTTTATGACAGCAAAGTGGAGTTAGAAAAAGACAATGCCGCAATCAAACAGGAAAGAGAGAATGCGTGGGATTTAATGCAAAAACTTGAGCAATATGCCCATCTCGGAAAAAAATTGGACGCGGCTTTGGAAGCCAAAGTGGCCGAAATTGAAGCCACCGACCCGGAAAAAGCGCGTGTGGTCAAGGAGGAAATGCTGTTTTATATACGCCAGAAGGTACAGGATTTGCTGACCCAACTGGCCGTCACCATCCAAGGCTATCTGGCTATGGACATGGTGCGCAAAAACAACCTGGAACTCATCAAAGGCGTGGACAGGGCGACTACGACGACCGTTTCCGCATTGAGGACGGCAGTGATTGTATCGCAAGCCCTTGCCAACCAAAAATTGGTGCTGGATCAAATCTCCGCGTTAAACACGACTACCGGCAACATGATCGAGGGCACTTCCGAATTGCTGAAACAGCAATCTACGCTGACTCACGAGCAGGCCGCCAGTTCCACCGTGAATTTGGAGCAATTGAAAAAGGCTTTCCAAAACATCTACGATACGATGGACACGGTTGCCAACTTCAAAGTCCAAGCCTTGGATAATATGAAGCAGACCGTCAATACCTTGTCAGCCGAAGTGGAAAAGTCCAAGTCATACCTAGACAGAGTGCGTGACGACAAAGTACAAACAACCGTATCCGAAATCGCTGCCCAAACTAAAAGTGAATTGCAATTGTAAGCAAAACCTTCAAAGCCCATGCGTCCTAAAAAATGGGTATGCATGGGCCAACAGTTAATTCAATGCTGGAAATTCGTGGCATAATGTCTGCTTTGAACCTGCTTTCCACTTAGCCCTTTGATATGACTGCACTCATCGACGACAAGGAATTGCAGCGGATCGGCCTGAATGTTGTTCGGATCGAAGCGGAAGCCGTTGCCTCGCTGGTCGAGCGCATAGATGCCAACTTCGTTTCAGCGTGTCGTCTGATGCATGACTGCGTCGGTCGGATTGTCGTCACCGGCATGGGAAAATCGGGTCATATTGGGGGCAAAATAGCCGCAACCCTGGCCAGCACTGGAACCCCTGCCTTTTTTGTCCATCCTGGCGAGGCCAGCCATGGTGATTTAGGGATGATCACTTGCAAAGACGTGGTGCTTGCCTTGTCCAATTCGGGGGAGTCGGTGGAAATTCTGACCATCTTGCCGGTGATCAAACGGATGGGTGCCGCGCTGATCAGCATGACGGGCAACGCTTCTTCCACGCTGGCTCGCCAAGCTGAGGTGCACATCAATATTGGTGTCCGAGAGGAAGCCTGCACCCTAGGCTTGGCCCCCACATCAAGCACGACGGCGGCTTTGGTCATGGGGGATGCCTTGGCAGTCGCCTTGCTGGAAGCAAGGGGCTTCACCCGTGAGGATTTTGCCCTGTCCCATCCGGGAGGAAGGTTGGGTCGCCAGCTTTTGCTCAGGGTGTCGGACATTATGCACACTGGCGATAAGATGCCCGCCGTGACCGAAACCCAACTGGTGCGCGAGGCAGTTTTGCAGATGACCGCCAAAAAACTGGGCATGACCGCGGTACTCAATGCAGAGGCACGTGTCATGGGCATTTTCACTGACGGAGATTTGCGCAGATTATTTGAGCGTGGCGGGGATGTCCATGCCATTCCGATCAAGGACGTGATGACACCGGGGTGTCAACGAATTAAGGCCGACCGTCTGGCTGCCGAGGCATTGCGCATGATGGAGGCAAAACGCATCAACGCCTTATTGGTGGTGGACGATGAAAACCGGCTTATTGGAGCCCTAAACATGCACGACTTATTGAGTGCAGGCGTAGTCTGATTTCCAAAAGGTAATATAATGATGGCAGAAATCTTGGAAAGGGCAGCAAATATCAAATTGGTGATTTTTGATGTCGATGGAGTGCTGACCGATGGCAAACTTTTTTTCGACGAGCATGGCAACGAATACAAGCCGTTCCATTCCCGTGATGGCTTAGGTATTTGCATGTTACGGGAAACCGGGGTAGAGGTCGCGGTGATTTCAGGCCGGGCATCCAAATCAGTCGCCCAACGCATGGCGAGTCTGGGCATTGAAAGAGTCTTTCAGGGGCAGCGCCACAAACTCATTGCTTATGAAAGTCTGCGGGTGGAATTGAACTTGGAACCCGAACAAATTGCCCACGTTGGCGACGATTTACTCGATTTGCCCCTAATGCGCAGGGTCGGCCTGTCCATCGCCGTGGCTGATGCCCATCCGGCCATCTTGCCGTTTGCTCATTGGGTCACCTTAAAGCCAGGCGGGAATGGGGCCGCACGCGAAGTCTGCGACATGATCATGGAAGCCCAAGGCAATCTGGCCAAGATGATTGAAAGCCATTATTAACCGCCCTATGAAGCTGAACCTGAAATCCATTGCATCCAAATTGCTGCTGATCCTGCTGGCGGGCGGAACTTGGTGGCTGTCCGATTATTTTAGCCCAAAGGATACGGTGGAACATAAAGCCAAACATGACCATATTGACTATTATTCCAAGAACATCACCCGAACCGTGCTAACCACTGAAGGCACACCTAAGGAAATGCTCGTTGCGTCCATGATGACACATTACAAGGGCGATGATGACCGGACCGAATTGAACCAACCGATTCAGACGCTTTATAAGAAGGACGGTCAGCCTTGGGTCATCCACTCGTCAGAAGGGACTTTGCTGGACGGGGGAAAAACTGTCTTGCTGCGGGGCGATGTTTTGATAACACGAAAGAACGACAAGGGTGAAGAGTTGCGCATTATCACCTCTAACGTCAAATACATTCCCGAACAGGAATATGCAGAAACCGCCGAGCATGTGAAGATGCTAGGGCCGGGCGATGAAAGTAGCGGCATGGGTGCCGAAGTCAATTTTGAACCGTTTCTTGTCATTAACCTACTCGCCGATGTGAAGAGAAAGCATGAAATCCGTTAACCAAGCATTCCTGCTGGCGATGTTGGCGCTTGTCAATTGTCCTGCACTGGCCCTTGACACCGATTCCAAACAACCCATGTACATTGAAGCAGACAGTGCGACCTACGATGAAGGCAAAGGGGTCACCGAATACCGGGGGAATGTTCGCTACACTCAGGGCAGCATCGAATCGCTGTCGGACAAAATGATTGTCTACCAAAAAGACGGCAAGACACAAAAAGTCGAGTCATTTGGCAAACCCACACGGATCAAGCAGACACCGGAACCCGGCAAGCCTGATTGGCACGGACTGGGGCTTAGGTCCGAGTACTTTCCTGAAACCAGCGTGTTGATCCTGTATGAAAAAGCCATGGCTTGGCAGGGCGAAAACCCCGATACCAGCAACAAGGTGACCAGCGAGCGCATTCAATACGATAGTAAAAATTCGGTGATGAAGGCTGGCACACCCACTAGCAAGGGTGATCGTGTCCGGGTGACTTTGCAACCTGAAAAGGAAGAGGACTCGCAGTAGCCCTCATGACTTTACTCACCACAGAATCCCTTGAAAAAACCTACAACAAACGGCGTGTAGTGGGCGGTGTCTCCCTGCGGATGAACAGCGGGGAAATCGTTGGTTTGCTTGGGCCGAATGGAGCGGGAAAAACCACCAGTTTCTATATGATCGTCGGCCTGATTAGCCCGGATTCGGGCAATATTTTTCTCGACAATCGCCCAATCACCCACATGCCCATGCATGCGCGTGCTCGCCTTGGCTTGGGTTATTTACCCCAGGAACCTTCGATTTTCCGCAAACTGACCGTTTCCGACAACCTTCGCGCAGTTTTGGAGTTGCGCGGAGACCTCACTGCCGGACAGATGGAACTGCGCATCGAGGAGTTGCTGGAAGAATTCAGCATTGCCCACCTTCGCAACCAACCCTCCATAGGTTTGTCCGGGGGCGAAAGGCGAAGGGTGGAAATCGCCCGTGCATTGGCCTGTGAACCCCGCTTCATGCTGCTCGACGAACCTTTTGCCGGGGTTGACCCATTATCCATCATCGATATTCAAAGGATCATTGACCATTTGCGCAATCGGGGGATTGGCATTCTGATCACCGAACATAATGTCAGGGAAACCTTGGGCATCTGTGACCGCGCCTACATTTTGAATGAAGGCAAGGTGATTGCGGAAGGTGATTCAGAGGAAATCGTCGCCAATCAAGAAGTGCGCAAGGTTTATTTGGGGGAAAACTTCTCGCTTTGACAATGCGGATAGAGCTTGCCTTTCCCATGATTCCTCATCGGTTTCTTTGTAGCGGGAAAATGGAAAACCACCAGGTGCCTTGCTCTCCTCGCCTGACATGTGGCTGAGGATGGCTCGCCCGACGGCAAGGCCGAGTCCAACTGGAACGGCATTGCCAATCTGTCGGTATTGATCGTTAAGCGACCCGCATACTGTCCAATCGTCAGGAAATTGCTGAATACGCTTGTACTCTTCGATTGATAATGGCCTGTTTTCGGTTGGGTGACAAATATCGGTAGCTGGCATATTGGGCGATGTAACCAATGTGCAGGAGGGTTTATCCCAATCCAAGCGCCGCAAAAACCCCGTTTTGCCTCCCCCTGCATAATAAGACTTGCCAAGGGCTTCTTTTTGCAATTCCTCGGGTAAATGCTTCCAATATTGACCACTCTTAAGCAACCGGTAGAATCTCAATCGATTTTCCGGGAACTCAACATAATGATGCTCGACATTTTCTATGTTTGCCAAGGCATCACGCAAGGTTCTCCACCTTGGAAGGTCGAATGAAGCGTTCTGTGAATGCGTAGGGACTAAATGCGGAACCTTATCACCACGTCTGTGGCAAATGACAATCACCCGTTCACGGCTCTGTGGAACGCCAAAATTAGCGGCGTTGTAAAGATTGAAGCTGATTCCGTAACCCCCTTTGCGTAACAGGCTGATAATATGCAACAGCGCCCCGCCGGGATGCTCCCCTTCTCCCGGAGTCCAGTCTTCCCCCCTTTCCGCATGAGGTCTATGGCTTAATGGTGCAGAAAGCAGTCCCCGGACATTCTCAATGACGGCATAGCGTGGCCGTAATTCCAAGATGAGTTCAATATATTTCAGTAGGGCATTACCCCGATCATCCTTGAATCCACGACGCGCCCCGGCTGTTGAAAATGCTTGGCAGGGGGGACCGCCAACAATGACATCAATTTCATCATTGGCACGAAGCCCGACGGCGTTTCGAACGTCATCGGCAGAATAATCCCATAGATTGCCGAGCAAGGCCAAATCAGGCCGGTTAGTGGCTATGGTTCGACGGCAAGCCTTATCCATTTCACAGGCAAGCAGCATAGGGATACCCGCTTGCTCCAAGCCCAAATCCAAACCCATTGCACCCGAGAAAAAAGATAATGCTTTGATTTTTGGGAGTGGAGCATCCGTCCGGGCATGGTTTGAAGGCACTGGCCCACCCTGACTGGCCAGATATTTCTCCAGTGCTTGCTCTGAAACGACCCAAGAATGCCCAACTCTCACTGCATCAATTGCATTTTCCCGAACCAGCACTCTGACACGTTGCTCCGAGAGACCAATCATTTCTGAAACGCTCTTAATTGACAAGAGCTTATTTGGATACATCATGCTATCGAACTCGAAATAAAATCGATACCATTAACCATAGAGCAATCCCCGACTAACGTCAATTTTATTATGATAATTTTGCTAGTGTTTCCTCTATCGTCTGCAATCAAGTAGAATATGACAAAAAGTAGAACAGTCTCTTTAGTTAATTCCTAGCTCACGGGCTCATGAAACAAACCCTCCAATTGCGGCTCGGTCAACAACTGACCATGACACCCCAGTTGCAACAGGCCATTAAGCTGTTGCAAATGTCTACGCTCGACCTTCAACAGGAAATCCAGCAAGTGCTCGATTCGAACATGATGCTGGAAGTTTCCGACGAAGATAACCAGCAGCAAGACAGCACGGAACTCATTGAACCCACACCCTCCAGGGACAATGAATTCACGGAAATACCTAACCTTGATGAAAAGTCGGACATTCCCTCTGAATTGCCGGGTGACACTTCTTGGGAAGATATTTTCGACACCATTCAGCCTTACACCGCATCATCGCATGACGACGACGGCGACGATTATATTTTTCAACGTGCCCCTTCGCAGACGCTGCAAGACCATTTGCATTGGCAATTGGAAATGTCTATCTTCAGCGAACAAGACTATGCCGTCGCGACCGCCATCATCGATTCGATCAATGATGACGGTTACCTGACCGGAACCGTGGAGGAAATCCATCAGGGATTGTTGGAACAGATTGAAGACTTGGATCTCGACGAGGTCAGTGCCGTCTTGCACCGCATACAAAACTTCGACCCGGCTGGCGTTGGCGCTCTGGACCTCGCCGATTGCCTAGGGTTGCAGATCAAGCAGCTACCCGACGGAACGGTCGGCAAGGAAAAAGCTTTGGAACTCGTGCAGTCCCACTTGGATATTCTCGCCAAGCGTGACTTGGTCAAGCTTAAGCGAGCCTTGGAACTGGAGGACGACGAACTCAACCAAGTCGTCAACCTAGTTCGCAGCTTGGAACCAAAACCAGGGCAACTCATCGCCCCCCCGGATAATCAGTACATCATCCCGGACGTGGTTGTGACCCGGGCTGGGAAAAAGTGGACGGTCGCGCTTAACCCTGACATAGCCCCTAAATTGCGGGTGAATCCGTTTTATTCCAATATGGTCAAACGCGCCGATAATAGCGCCGACAATACGACCATGAAAAACCACTTGCAGGAAGCTCGCTGGTTCATCAAAAGCTTGCAAAGCCGCAATGAGACGCTACTCAAAGTGGCCAGGTCAATTGTTGACCACCAGATTGAATTTCTTGAGCAGGGTGAGCGAGCCATGAAACCCTTGGTGCTGAGGGATGTGGCCGAAGAGGTTGGCATGCACGAATCGACCATCTCCCGCGTCACCACGCAGAAATACATGCATACCCCGAATGGCATATTTGAATTCAAATATTTTTTCTCCAGCCACGTATCCACCGATGCGGGAGGGGAATGTTCTGCGACGGCAATAAAAGCCTACTTAAAGGAAATCATCGAACAAGAAGACACGACCAAGCCGCTAAGCGACCACGCACTCTCGGCCATGCTGAAGGCAAAGGGAATCAACGTGGCACGAAGGACCGTGGCAAAATATCGCGAGGCACTGTCAATCCAGTCTTCCAACGAACGAAAACGGAATTCTTAATTTATACCCCCAAACACTATTCAACCCTAGGAGTCTGTTATGCAAGTCGATATCACTGGTCACCATATTGAAGTGACTGAATCTTTAAAAAACTATGTCAACGAAAAATTTCAAAAACTGGAAAGGCATTTCGACCATGTCATCGACTCCCATGTGATTCTGTCAGTCGAAAAACTGGTACAAAAAGCAGAGGCAACCGTTCATGTCAATGGCGCCAAATTATTTGCAGTATCGGAACATTCCGACCTTTATGCCGCCATTGACGGTTTGATCGACAAACTGGATCGCCAAACCATCAAGCACAAAGAAAAACTCAGCGGACAGGGACGGTAACCCTAGGATTACAGTTGCTCAACTCTCATCTAATCATGTTGGAATTGCCTTGATGGCTTGCTAACCCCATGAAACTGATCATTGTCAGTGGATTATCAGGGTCGGGCAAAAGCATTGCTTTGGAAACACTGGAAGATTGTGGATATTACTGCATCGATAATCTTCCAGTTGCATTGTTGGATGCCTTTGTCCATCAGTCTATGATCACCAACCAGCGGCCATTTCAAAAAACCGCATTGGGGATGGATGCCCGCAGCCAAAGCGAGACTATCAGCCAATTTCCGGCGACCCGTAAAATCATCGCAAAGTTGGGCATAGAAGTCGAGGTGATCTATCTGCAAGCTGAGCCCGCGACTCTTTTGAAGCGTTTTAGCGAAACCCGGCGCAAGCATCCCTTAACCGACAGGACCCATTCGCTAAGCGAAGCCATTGAATTGGAAAGGGCGCTGCTGGAACCCTTGGCAAGGGAGGCCGATCTGTTGATCGACACAACCTATTCCAATGTCCATCAACTGCGGGAACTGATCCATAGCCGTGTGGATGCCAAGGCCAACCGCCTGATGTCACTCTTTTTCCAGTCTTTCGGCTTTAAGAATGGAATTCCCCTTGACACAGACTTTTTGTTTGATGCCCGTTTCCTGCCAAATCCACATTGGGAGCCGGCATTGCGCAACAAGACAGGCAAGGATGCCGAGGTCATTGAGTTCTTGCAGCTAAGCGAAGATGTCAACAGTTATTTATTGGATATTACCACCCTGTTGGACAGATGGATTCCGCGCTTCGAGGCAGAAAACCGAAGCTACCTAACCGTTTCAATTGGCTGTACCGGGGGCCAGCACCGTTCCGTTTATTTGATTGAGGAACTGGGTAGGCATTTTCGTGACAGCCCCTACAATATATTGGTCCGACACCGTGAGTTGGCCTAAGGCCCGTTTCGGTGGAATATCCAGATAGAACACTATTTTAAAAATCTTTGAAAGGGATTAACCCGCAACCCCAACAAAGCTGGGGCTTGAATCGCTTCCACCGTCCTAAAAGACAATTCAATAGAAATTTAAGCTAAACTTAAGCTTGTAAATAAGAAAATGATTTCCAACATACCCGATCCAATCTTGACAGTGGTTGAAGGCTGTTGCTTAAGCCCGTCTGTGGATGGGCAATGCTTAATCTAACTTTTTTGGCGAATTTATTATTATATAAACCTCGGAGCATAACATCATGAAAAAGTTACTCGTGATTCTGATGACAATGGGTGTTGGCTTGACTTTTGGAGGCTGCACTGGCTACGGCAACAACTCTGGCTATGGGAATAATCCAGGTTATGGCGGAGGCTATGGCTACCAAAATCGGCCACCAACCGGAAACTACCCTCCTGGCTACTATGGTGGAGGGGGAGGTTACGGGAATTATCCAAACCGTAACCCCAATCAAGGCTATAACCAAGATGCGGCTAAAGTGATGGAACAGAACGCCCGCAATGCCCAACAGTTCCAAGAAGAAAAAATGAAGGGTGAAATCCAGTTGCAACAGCAACAGGCCGAAATGCTAATGAAACAAAAGCAAGCGGAAATGGAAGTTCAACGACAGCAAGCCGAATTCTTGGCCAATCAAGAACGGGCCAAACAGCAAGCTGAATGGCAGATGAAACAACAACAGGCTGTCATGGAAGCCGAACGTCAAAAAGGTGAAATGCAAATCAAGCAGCAACAAGCAGCTTATTTGGCGGAAAAGCAGAAAAAAGAACAAGAAGAGAAATTGCGCCGACAAATGTTGGGGCTGCCACCCCAGTAGCCGACCAAACCCGACTAATTCTCTGTTAAACAACGCAAAACTAGACCGGCTTGGAAGTTAGGCTCCGAGTCGGTCTTCACCGCAAACGCCCCTATTGCAGCGTCCCTTTTACAAATCCTGCGAAATCCCACAAATCGCTATCAGAAGGCAACGCCACTGCACTCAACACTGACTGCATTTCCAACGGTTCAAGCGCAAAGCACTGATGTCGAACACGATCTAAAGACCATCTCAAGAAGACTCGATGGCAGGTCAGTTTGGAATTTTATTGCCGTGTGCTTTTTTTTGCATCCAGACATTGAATACACACGTTCTTGAGCTTTAGCTAACTATAATTGTATTTATGCGCTAAATGACAATGCCTCGGATTTATGCTAATGATAGAATGCTTGATCGTATTGAGGATGATTGTTGGGACAATCCCTGACTTTTGACTATGAGGGGCAAGGTTAATCATGCAATTAGCTTGAGTCTCATCAACCCGATGCTCAACGGAATGGTCATTTACGACATTGTCAACTTTATATTCGTCATATTCGTCATGTTTTTTTGGTCTTGAATTAGGGGAATAACTATGAAAACGCTAAGTGTTGACCGGCTACAAAATTTGACACGGAGATATAAAAGCGGAGGAAAATCAAAATGGTTAATATTATACACTCTCTTTTTGGCATCTTATCTATGTAATCCCCAACAAAGTTGGGCTGAGGCTGGCACTCAAGCATTGAGGGTGCAAATAGCGGGTGGAGTCAATGGATTGGTAGTCAGTAATGACGGAATTCTCATTTGCGACTCCAACTCTTGTCAGGGAAGCTACAAAGTCGGAACAGAAGTAAAACTGACGGCAATCCCTACCCAAGCTAACACTCAGTTCGCGGGTTGGTCAGCCAGTTTCTGCACTAAACCAGACCTAGATCCTCAAGTGTGCCGGTTCATTATGGAGGATAACCTGCCAGTATTGACGGCCACTTTTCAACCCTTTACGCCCAAATCCAGTCGATCTGCGATCACCCCAGTAACGTTGTTACTGCTAAAAAGTGGCGAATCGAATGGGCTGGTTGTCAGTAACGACGGCAGGATCAACTGCGATTTTTTCTGCACCCAAGCCACCGCAACTTACAACTCCCCAATAGCTGAATATAAACTGACGGCCATTCCATCGCCAAACGTTTCGCGATTCGTGGGTTGGTCGGCAGGTTCCTGCACCATCCCCGACCCGGATCCCCAAGTTTGCAGATTTCCTTTGGACATCAACAAAACGGTGACGGCCACATTTGAGCCAGTTTATCTGCTAAAAGTTATTTTGGGCGGATCGGGCACGGGTCAAGTCACTAGCTCACCACTCGGCATAGATTGCCCTCCAACCTGCGAATTTGCATTTCCAGCAGGCACCATCGTGAACTTAAATCAACAACCTGCCAATCAAGTATCCGGTACGGGATGGTTTTTCAATGGTTGGCAAGGGCCTTGCAATGGCAAGAGTGCAACCTGTGTGCTTAACCTGAACAAAAACAATATCAGCGTTAACGCCAATTTTGGTGCCATTCGCCAAGACTCGGTTGTTTTCGATTTCTTCAATTATGGCATTTGGTTGTGGAACAATAACGATCCATTGCCTTGGAGCCAAATTCACCCCTTGTCATCTGAGCAAATTGTCTCGGCAGATTTGGATGGCAATGACATCAGTGATTTGGTCATGAATTTTGGCACATTAGGCTTATGGGTTTGGATGAACAACCAACCATGGGTGCAACTTCACAATACGGCTGTTAACGATGCACCACCGACTAACATCGTCGCAGCCGATCTAAAGGGTACCGGCAAGGCATCTGACCTGGCAGTTAATTACACCAATCCATTGGGGCTATATCGATATTATGGTGTCAGCCAAGCTTGGGCAAAATTGAATGGCTCCTCTTCGAAATCCATTACGCCCGCCTTTATGGATGAAAATAAGTTTGAAGACTTATCCATCGACTTCAACCCGAATGCCATGTGGGTATGGCTGAATGACCAGTCTTGGTTTCAACTTTTCACGCCGACCGAACCTAATACAATTTTCCCCACAGCAAATGCAGCAGGTGACTTTGATGGCAATGGGCATAGTGATTTGGCTTATAGCTTTGGCCCTTCGGGAGGGCTTTGGATCTACTGGAACAATCAAAGCTGGAAGAAATTACATAATCTTTCACCCAGTGTCTTTATTCCAGCCGATTTAGATGGTAATGGCTACACGGATTTAGTCGTAAACTTTGATGGGATTGGGATTTTCGCTTGGATGAACTATCCTAACAACCCAGTAGGAATATGGGTGAATTTACATCCATTGACCCCAAGAACCTTGGCTGCTGCCTATTTGGATGACAATGCAAAGCAGGATCTCATCCTTGATTTTTATCCCCCTTATGGAATTTGGCTATACATGAACAACGGACCATGGGAGCAACTTGTGACTGGGCCAAAATCCAAGCAAATTGTTGCAAAACCAAAATAAGATCAACAATCTCAACCGGCTACGTTCGTGGTGGAGTTGTCGAACCATGAACGTAACCGGTTTTTTTTTGAGGTTGCCACGAAATTCGGCTTTATCTAAATCTCCGGTTTTCTGGCCACTACGACCAACTCCTCGCCCACCACCGGATTGCGCAAAGACAACCGGTCCTCACGTCGTGCCAATTTAGTCAAACCAGAAGGCAATGAAATGTCTGCCTCTGGTTTTTGATTCATTGAAATCCGGTGACTGGCCCTGTAGAACCAATGGCTGACCGCCCCAGGCGGCTTAAATTCAACGCCTACGAATCCAGCCTGCTCCAACGCCAAATTCAGCGCCTTTGGCGAAAACAAAACCAAATGCCTAGGCGGTTCCAGTCCGCGCCAGTCAGCGCCAAAATGCACATGCCCGGGCGCGTCCATGTTGGGCGTGGCCAGCCAGAAAAATCCACCAGGCTTGAGCAGTCGGTGAATCTCCCGCAATGCAGCCATTGGATCGTGCAAATGTTCAATGACTTGGCTCAGCATGACCACATCGAAATTCGCTGTCGGCAACCCTGTATCAGGTAGCGATCCCTGCTTGACCGGAATGCCTTCGTTGGCGGCAGCGGCGACCGCTGCGGCATCGAACTCAAGCCCTTCCGCCAAATAACCCAAGCTGATGGCCCTGCGAACGAATGCTCCGCTGCCACAGCCGATATCCAGTAATTTAGCACCATCAGTGGGTGCAGGAAGATGTCTTACATCTCGCTCGGCCAAAGCGCGGGTGGCGGGAAACAACTTCATGATGAGCGAACCCAGCGGATTTGAAGGGAACATGCCTAAACGGGGAAATCTAGCGTTGAGATAACCATTGCGCATGGGTATAAACCGCTTGCCAAGAGGGGATGTGTCGGAAAGAAAAACCTCTTTTTTATCAAGGATGTGAGTGTAATATTCCGCATAAGCCAAACCAATTGCGGAAGGTGTGGGACGCGGGTCAACATAACCGCAACCGCAAGCATCACATCGATGCAATATCCAAACACCGGGGGCACAAAAAAAAATGCGGTCAGCTAGACTGGCATGTACAACCGATCGCTCCTTGCCACCACAAACTGGACAGCAATTGACGGTTTCCTTGCCGTCTTCCGGCCATTCGTTGGTTGCCTGCAAGGCTGCATCCAATGGATTGCCGCCAAAATTCAACTCGTTTTCGTTTCTTGATACCATCGTGTTGTTCCGAAGTGATATGATTTAACTGTTTTATTGCTTCATCCTCCTAAGTCTAACTCAAAACACGGATAAGCTGATGGAATCTATTTGGTCTGTTGTCGGATTATTGCTGTGCCTGGTAACTTTACCCGGCACTATTGAACTGGCTTTTCTCACCTTCAGCGGAGTCTTGCCGCGGCGCAAACAATCTTTTCGGCGCGAAACCGGGCAAACGCTAAACTTGTGCGTGGTAGTGCCTGCCCACAATGAGGGGCATGGCATCGGTCAATGTGTCGCATCGCTTTTTGCCTGTGAAACAGATGGACATTCGGTCTCGGTGGTCGTCATAGCCGACAATTGCACCGACCACACCGCCGAACAAGCAGGCATGGCTGGCGCAAGGGTATTGGTACGCAATGACGAGCAACGAAGAGGGAAAGGCTATGCACTGGATCACGCATTCAAAACCTTGCTGCCTGAAAATTACGATGCCTTTCTGATTGTCGATGCGGACACGGATGTTGAAGGCAATTTTGTCCGCGCAACCGCCGAACTCTTTGCACAAGGGGCAGATGCCCTGCAATGCCGCTACCTTGCCAGCAATCCGGGGGACTCGGTACGATCCCGCCTGATGCACGTCGCTTGGCTGGCCTTCAACATACTCAGGCTGCGTGGCAGGGAGTACTGGGGTCTTTCCGTGGGCATCCTTGGCAATGGGTTTGGCCTGTCCCGGAAAACATTGGAACAAATACCGTTTGACGCCGGTTCCATCGCCGAAGATCTTGAATACCACTTGCGGCTCGTGCGTGCTGGGTTTCACGTTCGCTTCTGCGAATCCACCACTGTCTGGTCTGACGTACCCGCCCAAAGTAAGACGGCAGCCGGTCAACGGGCGCGCTGGGAGGGGGGGCGGTTTAGAATGATCCGCGAGCAAACACCCGGACTGAGCGCGGAAGTGGTTAAGGGTAAGCTTCGATTGTTAGAGCCATTGCTAGAACTGCTGCTACTCCCTCTGGCTTTCCATGTTTTCTTATTATTGATTTTACTGGCCGTCCCGACATCCTTGGCATGGTATTCCGCCCTTGCCGGTTTGGCGGTGGTAGGTTTGCATGTGGCGGTTGCGCTTTATGTCGGGAAGGCAGGATGGCGGGATGTTCTCGCCTTGCTTTCCGCTCCATTTTACATCGTTTGGAAACTCACCTTGGGCCGTCAATTAATCAAATCTGCCAGCACTGAGGCAACTTGGGTACGCACTGAAAGGAGTGGTCACCATGACGACTGACATATCCGTTTTAATCGTTTCCTTCAACACCCGAGATCGCCTAAGGGAATGCCTGGAAGCCCTGCGCAAACAGAGTGGCGATGTAAATTTTGAAACGGTGGTGGTGGACAATGCGTCCCGCGATGGATCAGCAGACATGGTAGTGGCAGAATTCCCAGAAACCATACTCATCCGAAGCGATATTAACTTAGGTTTTGGCAACGGCAACAACCTAGCTTTAAACCATGCAACAGGCCGTTATCTGGTGTTATTGAATTCAGATGCACTGTTGGAGCCCCCTGCCCTGTCGGATGCACTCGCGCACATGGAGGCATCTGCCAAAGTTGGGATGGGTGGGGGTTTGTTGCTGGCCCCGGATGGCAGTTGGCAACCTTCAGCCCGTCGCTTCCCCTCCTTGCTTGACGAACTACTAAACCTGACCGGCCTTGCTGCGAAGTTCCCCCATTCTCGTTTCTTTGGCCGTTTCGACCGGACTTGGGCCGACCCGAATGTGGAGGCGGATGTGGATTGGGTGCCCGGGGCATTTGCGATCATCCGCAGGGATTTAATAGCAAAGATTGGTTTATTTGACCCGCGTTTTTTCCTTTACTACGAAGAGGTCGATTTGTGCCGCCGCATCAAAGCTGCCGGTTTCACAGTCCACTACTGGCCCGATTTGACGATTTCCCATATCGGTGGCGAGTCGTCAAAGACTCTGACCGAAATGAGCTTCACATCGAAAGGTTCACAATTGACCCTTTGGCGAATTCGCAGCCAGTTATTGTTTTATCGCAAATGGCATGGCCCGATCATGGCTTGGCTGGTGAAGAAACAGGAACAAAGCTGGCACAGCCTTCGTGCAATCAGAAACCGCAACCGAGACACTGTAAAATTCAGCGAATCGGAAACCATGGTCAAGCTGTGGGATCAAGCTTGGATCGACACCCAAGGTGGCCTAGTCTCGCCACCTCAACCCTGGTAATTAACATATGTTCGATAACCTACGTGAAGATTGGCAAGTCTATGAGCATGACATCACCCGGCAAGGGCTTTGGGTCATGGCAGTCTACCGGTTTGGCCGTTGGCGCTACACTATCCAACAAACTTGGTTGAGGATACCTTTGTCGTTTGTTTACAAAGCGTTGAAACTTTTATCCCAGATTCTCACCGGCATTGACCTCCCCTGTGAAGTCAGGGTTGGCAGACGATTGCAGATTGACCACTTCGGAGGCATCATCATTAGCGGTGACACCGCATTGGGGGACGATGTGGTCATCCGCAACGGTGTCACCATTGGGCTAAAGCGGACGGGGGAGAGAGGCGCGCCGATCATTGGCAATCGTGTCGATATTGGTGCCGGCGCAAAAATCTTGGGGGCTATCAGCATAGGCGACGATGTCGTCATTGGCGCCAACGCGGTGGTCATCACCGATGTCCCTGCCAACTCCCTTGCTGTTGGGGTTCCTGCCCGCATCATCTCACGCCAAAAAGAATGTACTTCCAAGGGGTAAGCAGCATGAAATCCGACCCTATAATTCCTGGCCCTTTAGCGCGTAAATCAAATATTTTCCTGATATGGTGGAGAATCTGGTTTGAACATGCCGCCATTTTGATGATGGACTTATTGCCAAGAACCTTCGACATTGTCTTCTCCTTGTTTTTGCTGGTCTTCCTATCGCCCATATTGTCACTAAGGGCAATCGTGGCGAAATTGTCGACGGGCAAAGTATTCGAAGCAGAGCTTCTGATCGGACGATTCAGAACCCCCTTCTTGCGCCTTCGTTTCAGCGGTAAAGCGCCGGGGGCAAGATTGGCTTGCCTGTCAAATATTCTGGCGGGTGATATGGCTTTCGCCGGCCCAAGACCCATGCGAGAAGATGAAATTTCGAAATTGACGCCTGATCAAAGCATACGCTTCACCTTGCGGCCAGGTCTCTACTCGCTTTACTCCCTGCGGCGCAAGATTGGCATCGCCTACGACAGTGAATCAATGAGCGATATCGATTTTTACTACACCGAAACGGTCAAAGGGGATGTCGGGCTTCTTGCCCGCTCACTGATTGGCGATATGCTGGCGGGGGGCGATTTGCGGCCTACCCCCCCCATACTAAACTTCTTCGGCATCGAGATCGTCAACACGACCATGGATGAAGCCATAGACTGGATAGTTAACCGTATACGGGACAATGCCATATCCTTCGTCGCATTTGTCAATCCTGACTGCCTCAATATTGCCTATACCCACGAAAAGTATCGGCAAGTGCTTACCAAGGCTGAACGGGTGCTACCCGACGGCATAGGCATCAATATCGGATGCCGGATGATGGACGTTTCATTGATGGCAAATGTCAACGGAACCGATCTTTTCCCCCGCTTGTGCGAACGGGCAGAAACGGAAGGTTTATCACTATACTTGCTTGGCGGCAAACCCGGCGTGGCAGCCGCAGTTTCAAGCAACATGCGTGATCGTTTCCCAAGGCTCAAGCTTGCAGGGGCACGCGACGGTTATTTTTCACCCGAAGAGACCGAAGCCGTCATTGAGGAAATCAACCACTCCAATGCCGACCTATTGCTTGTCGCTTTCGGCGCACCGAAACAGGAACTTTGGCTGGCGGACCATCACGACCAACTTAAGCCCTGTGTAAGGTTGGGAGTCGGTGGTCTGTTCGATTTCTATTCTGGAAAAATGCCTAGGGCACCCCTTTGGATGCGTGAAATTGGACTGGAATGGACTTGGCGACTATTGCACGAGCCGGGTAGATTGTGGCGTCGTTACCTGATCGGCAACCCCTTATTCCTCTACCGTGTGTGGAAGCAAAAACGGACGGACACTCAAGCATGAAACCCATGAATAGTCCTAACGATAATGACTTCGGCAAAGACCAGCAAAAGGAACTTTTCGAACGGTACGAAAACATCGATAAAATTGCGTTCCGCAAAACGTTAAGGTTGTATTGCAAGCGAGCCTTGTGGGTTGCGATTGTGCGCACCACTTATTTGGTCAAACGCTTGTTCGACATAGGCACTTCCGCACTTTTGCTTACGCTGCTGAGCCCAGTGTTTTTGGCTTGCGCATTGGCCATCCGCCGGGATTCCCCCGGGCCTATTTTTTTTCAACAGAAACGGGTTGGGCGTTGGGGTAAGTTGTTTTCAATGTGGAAATTCCGATCCATGTACATCGACGCGGAAGCTCGCAAAAAGGAACTGGAGGCAATGAATGAAATGAACGGCGGCGTGCTTTTCAAAATGAAAGAGGACCCAAGGATTACCAAAGCGGGGAAAATAATCCGCAAAACCTCCATAGATGAATTGCCCCAGTTGTGGAATGTGTTCAAGGGGGACATGTCTTTGGTCGGGCCAAGACCCGCGCTTCCATCGGAAGTCAACCAGTATTCACTCGCCGAACGTCGCCGCCTGGAAGTGATCCCCGGAATCACCTGCATCTGGCAAGTGTCCGGGCGTTCAGACATTCCCTTCGACAAACAAGTGGGTTTAGACGTGGAATATATCGAATCTCAGTCCTTGTGGCTGGATATCAAATTGTTATTGCTTACCATACCGGCTGTCCTGTTAGGCCGGGGAGCTTACTGATGCGCACCATAATTCTTGCAGACCGTCTTGGTCATGAACTATTCCCGCTGACCGACAGGACTTGCCCTGCCTTGTTGCCAGTTTCGGGAAAGTCGGTACTCGAACACAATATTGATATGCTGGCAAATGCCGGCGTCAAACGTGTCCTCATCGTTATCGGGTCATTTGCCGATCAAATCCGCACAAAATTTGAATACGGACGTCGATGGGGTATTGAAATCGATTACTGGGGCACACGGGGGGAAGAAGATCCACAGGCTGTTTTGGCTCAGCTTCCAAAAGGGCAGCACTATGATAGTCAACTCATCATTAGAGGCGACATGCTAAGGACAGCCTGCATAGTAGAGTTCCTCAAGCAGACTGAATCACGCACGGAACCCGTATTGCATGGCGTTTCCGAAGGTCGGTCGCTGGGTTTATGCCTATGCAGGGATGATCAAGCCGACTTAATGCCCTTGAACTGGCCCATGCTGATTCAAGGCTTGCCTATTGCGTCGGAAGCTTCAGTGGAAATCACCGATGCTCACGATTTCCGCATGGAATCTTTGGCCGCCTATCACCAAACCAACCTAGACGCAGCCGCCGGCCGGATTCCCGGATTGCTAATACCAGGCAGGCAAACCGCCCTAGGTCTGACACAAGGCCGTAACAGTCAAGTTTCCTCGCGCAGCCTCAAGCTTGGGATTGCCTTTGTCGGTAGCGGTAGCGAAGTTCACCCCACAGCGGAACTCAACCATGAAGTCGTCATCAGCGACCAAGTGATTATAGACAGGCACGCAAAGCTTTCCGACACAGTGGTATTGCCCAATACCTATGTTGGCGAGTTGGTGAGCCTAACTAACTCGATTGCGAGGGGAAACGACTTGATCAGAGTCGACATTGACACGCATGTGCGAGTCACCGATGCCTTCCTATTAGCCGATCTCAGGCAAACCACCTTGGGCAACGGCTTGTCTCCCCTGCTCAATCGTATTGGAGGATTATTGTTGTTACTGCTGTCCCTTCCCTTGTGGCCAATTGCCTTGCTGTCCGCAACCCAAGAGAAAACCTCAGCCCAATTAATTCATTCGCGCCGACTACGCGGAAATCGCATAGAACTGACCGAATTTGGCGAACGCCAAAGAAACGAGTTCACTGCTTGGGAATGGGCGACAACCCGTCCTTTGCTGCGGTCACTGCCTAGGATTTTGGCAGTCGTAAACGGTGACTTGCGATTAGTTGGAGTGGAACCCGTGACGACAGAACAAGCATCGCACCGCACCGAAGAATGGGAGCGCTATGCGGACGGTGCGCCCGCCGGACTCATCGGACCCACCCAGTTGCGCTATTCCAGCCAAACCCCCGAGGAGGAGCGTCTATTGTCCGATGCTTATTATGTAGGCCAACATGACCGATGGAAAAACTGGCTGTATTTGTTGGAGGGCATCAAATCATTGTTTAGCAGCCGCCCATGGAAGCGAGAAATTTAACCGTTCAAGCTTCACTTTTTCCATAATTCAGCCCTAGAACTACTCACCTAAGCAAAGAGCCAATGAAAATATTGCTTGCCGAAGATGACCCCGTCACCAGGCTACTTTATTCCAGAAACCTCAAAGCCTGCGGCTATGATGTCGTGACCGCAGAAAACGGGGTCATTGCATGGCAGTACTTGCAAAGTGAGCCTTTTCAGATTTTGATCAGCGATTGGGAAATGCCCGAGCTGAACGGCCTCGAACTTTGCCAGAGGGTAAAGTCCGCACCAGATTTGCCCTACATTTTTGTATTGCTTCTTACCGCCAGGGACGATGAAAGCTCGTTGATCCAAGGCTTGGACATTGGTGCGGATGATTATCTGGCAAAAACCAGCGATATAGAAGTGTTAAAAGCGCGTATTCGATCTGCGGGGCGAATCATCCATCTGACCGCCGAACTGGAAGCAAAAAACCTTCATCTCAAGGAGATTAACGAGCGCTTGGACAAGGCTTACTCTTACATCAAACGTGACCTTGAATTGGCGGCAAAAGCTCAACTCGGCTTGTTGCCCCCTCAAAATGCGATTATCAAGGGGGTGCGGTTCAATTGGTTGTTCTTGCCTTCCACTTTCATTGGAGGAGATACCTTAAATTACTTTAGGATCAATGATTTTCAAATCGCATTTTATCAATTGGACGTGGCCGGGCATGGGGTTGCCTCGGCATTGCATTCATTTAGCCTGAGCAGGATACTTTCTCCCGACTTCACTTCGGAAACGTCAGCAATTTCCCCGAAAGAATATGACCCCCTTTACTCTTCACCCACATCAGCCGCACACATCGTAGCAGAATTGAACAAGAGATTTCAGAGCGGGGCAGACACTTTAGACTATTTCACCATGGCGTATGGACTCATCGACTTGGGCGAAGAAACCTTTGATATATGCCTTGCCGGTCATCAAAAGCCAATTTACATTCCTTTTGGACGCAAACCCGAGTCAATCGGAAACTGCGGCTTCCCAGTGGGGATTTTGCCAGAATCCGATTATGAATCAACGATATTTCAATTTGGAAAAGGGGATCGGTTGTTTCTACACTCGGATGGAATTGCCGAATGCATGAATACTAGCGGGGAGGAATTTGGAATCGAACGCCTAAAAGAATTATTATATGCAACCCAGCATCATGATTTATCGGATGTGGGAAATATCTTGATGACCCAATTGGAAAAGTGGAAAGGCAATAACCATTTTGAAGACGATATATCAATGTTGGCTCTTGAGATTGAAAGAAAAGATGGATAGCCCCTTGCCCATATAGGAATCTGGTCAAGCCTCACTGCGTAGGCAATTAATCTTCAAATGCTTTAAATATTCACCGCCAATTACTATTCAAAGCTATTAATTTTTTAAGGAATAATGCAGTATGGGTAAAATTAAACTAGTTATTGAAAGTTTTTACGAGAACATTGATCTCGTCGGAACTTGCATCGAATCATTATCGTCACAGCTTTTTGAAGACCAAGAATGTAACCAGATTAGTGTATGTGTCTATGAAGCAGTCACCAATTGCATAAAGCATAGTTACAAGGGCTCACCTGAATATGAAGTGACTATTAGTTGTGAGTTGAAGATCGATAGGATTATCCTTGACATAGCAGATTCAGGTATCTCAATGGAGCCACACCATCTTGAAGACACTTCAACTATCTTTAATGTTGACCCAGACAATCCTAAAGAAGGTGGCATGGGGCTTAAAATAATTAAATCGTTAATGGATGAAATTGATTATACTGTCAAAGAAGGTATCAATCATTTCACCTTGGTAAAATATGTGAAATCAACACTTACGACAAAATAAATATCCAAATCATATGGATAAGTCCGTAAATCATTGACTAAAAACTGATAAAGCAGAACCCCCTCATGGCCTCCCCGGATGGTTCAGCCGCAGTTCACCTTTCCAAGGTTAAATCATGAATGCAATCCATTTCCTACAGTTCTATTCTTGCGTATTATTGCTCATTTCCCTGTCGACTGTTGCATCTGAACCAATTAGTGTGGAAGTATTACCCGAAACACTAAGCGCCAATATTCCTCGGGTTGGACTCAATCTTGGCGAAAGGAGTGTTTTTGGCGGGGCTCAACTCATGCGCAACATTTTGATCAACCCCGGATTTGAGGGTCAGATTGACCGCACCGTAATCATCGTTGCGCATGCGACAGATCAAGGATTTGACGATGATATGAGTTGGAGTGGACGTCCAGACGGGTTTTGGAGTGGTGCAAAATTCGATGTTCGCAGTGGTAAGTCGGCAGGACAAACCGGCACGATATCCGATTCGCAAAAAAAAGGAGAGAACGGGCTTCCGACATTTGCCACTAAGGACCCTGCCCCTCCCCTGTCTGCCGGGGATGCAGTCATTGTTACCCGCATCAACGACCAGAATTTACCGACAACGTGGGCCATCCCACGCGATACTCCCTCTGGTCAAGTCATGACCGACTTAAACGTAAAACGCCCCGGCAGTACTGGAAAACGCTCGTTGACACTCATCCCTATCCCCGGCACTCCAAAAAAGTTCAGCCCACCCGCTAGGGTCACCGCCTACTTTGACTCAATCGGCAGTCGGGCAGGAAAGCTCTTGCCCATAGAAGGCCGTTGGAAATTCTCTATTTGGGCCAGATCGGAAAAGGGATTGGGTGAATTGAGAATCACGTTTCAACGCCAAGGATCAAAACCATTCCTCAGAGAAACAGCCAAAGTAACCCGTGACTGGAAATTGGTCGAGTTTCAATTTGATGGGTCGGATCAAGGGCCACAAGGGGGGTTGTCACTTGAGTTAGCCGCAGAAGAGGACAAAGTATGGTTGGACGATGCCAGCCTTGAACCATTGGGGGATGGCAGCGGTGCGTTCAGACGCGAGGTGGTCACCGCTCTGGAAAGACTCAAACCCGGCTATTTACGTGATTGGCAAGGGCAGCTTGGCGACACGTGGGAGAACCTGATCGCCCCGCCATTCGCCCGACGGTCGGATCGTTACCGCCCAGGGCCGGAAGACCGTTTCGGCTATGGCTTGGAAGAATTCCTTGATTTATGCAAAAAAGTCGGCGCCAACCCTTGGCTAATTTTACCCACCACGTTCAGTGACGAAGAATATGAATCCTTTGGGCGCTATCTCGCGAATAGAATCAAACAAGACAGCTTTACCGAGGCAGTGGTGGAATTCGGCAACGAAAACTGGAATGCCATCTTTCGCTCAGGCGGTTTCCC
This sequence comes from uncultured Methylococcaceae bacterium, assembly GCA_903859815.1. GTDB lineage: Bacteria > Pseudomonadota > Gammaproteobacteria > Methylococcales > Methylococcaceae > Methylumidiphilus. Next base: position 81,360 of record CAIOOA010000067.1, read on the forward strand.
CAATCCGCATATTCACGGAGAAGTGGCGCAGCGCGCTTTTGCCAATTTTAACAAAGGGGCTGGTCCCGACGCACCGATTCGGCTGACCGTGAATGGACAACATGTGAGCGTGGACAACGCATTGAAGATGTTGGATTCCACGCCGAACGCAGACATGCTCGCGGTGGCCCCTTATGTATTGCACAACATCAATCGAAGTGATTTCGCCGAAACGCCCTGGGCTTTAATGTTCAAAGCAGACCCTAACCTACCTGTCTATGCGCAAAACGTCCGCAAACGGGGGAAGGAACTAGCCGTTTATGAGGTCAATTTCCACACCACCGGAGGCGATCTTGAACCTGCGATCCGTGAGCAGATCGTCACTGGCGGAGCTTCCGGCAGCGGCTTGGCAAAACGCTTACTCGAAGCCCTCAATGTCGGAGTGCGTCGTCAATGTGTTTATAACTTAGCCCAGTATGATTTTTCATTGCCAGACCGCAATTGGGTCAAGCTTTGGGGGGTTGTGCGCGATTTGGGGCCGACGCAACGCTTGCGTCCGACTGGATTGGCTATGGCTATGCTGAACTCCGCCTTGCCGGGCAATGCCCACACCGTTCGTATCAGCGGTGATAACGCCGAAACAATCACCGCCACTGCCATACTGCGAAAAGAAGGTTGGGCGCTTGCCATAGTCTCGGCATCGCCGCAACCTCAAAATGTCACCATCAAATTCCCAGCTTCAGCCCCCGCACCCGTCCGCTTACTCAAACTTGATGCGGCTTTGCCATCCTCGTCAAACGAAAACTCTGAGGACGTTCGCATAAGCACACAAGCCTTATCCGGCAAACCGCCTTTCACTATAAACATGCCAGCCTGGGGGTTTTTGGTTCTGACACCCTGAACTGCTTACTACAACAAGGAAAGTTTCATGGAAAGACGTAAGGACGCAACGTTAAGGGCAAATGAGGGGGGTTGAAGCCTCTAACAATCACTCTTGTCCAAGGAAGCGGGAATTTGAAACTTCAATCCTAATGGCATCAGCCTTGCTTTTTTTACTATACTACTTAATTGAAGATGGCACGAGCTTAATTAGGCAGGAGCAAGCGTTGATCCACGATGAAAATCTGGAATCATCACACTAAGCAGCCCTCTGTCCTATCCGAAATGCTCAAACATCAGGAAGAGCGTTTATGAAAAAACCATAACCCTATTACTCTAAGGAGTTCCACCATGACCCTTGACAATTCCATGCCGTTGGCAATTGCCGCTTACTATTCATTCCCAAGAAAATTTTCGACTCATACTCTTAGTTTTTTACTGCTCCTTTTGGGTCTAGTTTCCCCATTGGCAAACGCTTGTGACGCACCGGCGGCCAGCTTCTGCGTGGATTACTTCAATAGTCGTGACATCTCCGGGCCTGTGGTGTTTACCGCAACCGAAAACGCCATCGACCGCACTTGGCAAAACACCAGCCCTGCCCCCGGTGTCCCGGTTTATAATTTTTCCGCTCGTTGGAGGGGAAGATTCACTTTTGATGCGGGCAGTAATATTTTTCGGGCTGTGGCCGACGACGGCGTCCGTGTCCTCATAGACGGCAATAAAGTGGTTGATGGGTGGAAAAGTCAGGCGGCTACTGAATATCTTGCCACCATTCCAGTATCGGCTGGGGAACACTTGATCGAAGTCGAATATTTTCAGGGATGGGGTTCAGGACGCTTACTGGCCACGTGGGAACCCGTGCGTTCCTGTGGCCTATCGGTTGGTCAGTTTTGTACCGCCTATTTTGACAATGCCGATCTGGCAGGAAACCCGAAGCTCATCGCCCATGAGGCGAACATCAACCATGTTTGGACTAGCGCCCCTGCGCCCAACGTACCGATGAACAAATTTTCGGGGAGATGGGAGGGGGACTTTGATTTCAACCCTGGAACCTACACGTTCACGGCGAATGTCGACGACGGGGTTCGCCTGTGGATAGACGACCATTTGTTGATTGATGACGCATGGCTCAGTCAAGCGGTCACCCATTACGAAGAATGGTTCTGGCTAAGCGGTCGTCACCGTATCAAGGTGGAATATTTCCAAGCCTATGGCAATGCTGTGTTGCAAGTCGGCTGGAACTTGATCGCACCGGCTTCGACCACAACCCCTGCGCCCATCGGTTCCAATGCCCTCTCCCCCTTGGGCAGCAATCTCAGTGAATGGAAGGACTGGTCCACCGAACAACCTTTCATCGATCTGTTCAAAACCTCACGCAACTGGATCACTCAGGCCCCGGGAGTGTGGGACACAGGCGAAGCGCAGGCATTGGCCCTGGACCCAAGTGGCTGGGTTCGCTCTTTGCCGCTGGCGACCGACACCTCTGTAAGATACCGTACTGTTTCAACTCTGCTTCTGGGCGGGTCTGATTTTGCTGGCATCCGCCCGGGTGGTGAATATGTCGTGTTATATGATGGCGAAGGAACTTTAACTTACGGATTGGCCGCAACCAAGATCGCCCTCCATTCCAGCCCAGGGAGGGATGTCATCAATGTCGACAAAAACAATACCACCGGCATCCTCATCACGATTGCCAGCACTGACCCGAACCATACCGGCAACTATCTTCGCAATATCCGAGTAGTATCCCCCGGTGTCGTCTGCGACGACGATGAGCTTGCCTTTTGTTATGCGGAAAGCGACCCCGCCTGTCAACGCAGCGCCTGCCGCAGCATGGAAGCCGCCGTGTCTGATCGTTTGTTCCATCCGCTATTCCTGAGAAACTTGGTGCATTACCGGGCATTGCGCTACATGAACCCGCAAAGCACCAATGTCATCTCCAATGGTGCGCCTCAGCAGGTAGAGTGGGCCGACCGTGCCACGCTGGACAAAGTCCGCTGGTCCAACCAAGCGGGAATACCGGTGGAAGTTGCAGTAGGCTTGTCGAATCTGGTCAAGGCCGATCCATGGCTGAATATGCCACACCAAGCTTCCGATGATTACATCCGGCAATTTGCCCGCTTGACTCATCAGTTGCTGGACCCTTCGCGCACAGTATATGTGGAATATGCCAACGAAATCTGGAACACAGCCTTCTCCGCCGGCAGTTGGGTGGAAAAGCAAGGACTGGCGTCATGGCCGAACACGCCCGACTCAGCCTACACCAAACGCATTAACTGGTATGGCAAGCGCACCGCCGAGACTTGTGACATTTGGCGGTCGGAATGGGTTGGGGATGAAGACCGGGTTGTGTGTGTGCTGTCGGCACAGGCTGCCAACCCTTGGACGGCCAACGCTGCCCTCAACTGTAACCTTTGGAACCAGGCGCCTTGCCAATCCCATGGCATCAAGGCCGTGGCGATAGCCCCGTATTTTGGTCATTATCTGGGCAACATTTCCACCGGGTCCGAGGTGGCGGGATGGACAACGGATGTGGACGGTGGCTTGGGCCGGTTGTTTGCCGAATTGAGTACTGGTGGTCAACTGACAGGAGGCCCGACCGGAGGTGCCATGGGATGGTCGGATCAGTGGATTCACCAATATGCCAGCTTGGCGCAAACTCGCAAGCTCAAACTGCTGGCCTACGAAGGGGGGCAACATCTGGTGGGCATCGGCAGTGTGCAAAACGATGTGAGAGTCACCAATCTTTTCGTTACAGCCAATCGTGACCCGCGCATGGGCGACCTTTACACCAGCATGTTAGGAAACTGGCGTGACGACGGAGGCGGCTTGTTCATGCACTATGCCAGCATGGGCCAATATGGAAAATACGGCAGTTGGGGTGCATTGGAAAATATGGGGCAACTAAGCTCCCCAAAATTTGATGCATTAATCCGGTTTATCAACGCGAATCCACGCTAAGCCAACAAATGGAGTCAAAACTGCGGGCAAACAACCGTTTGCCCGCATGTCATCTTGGTTTAAAGCCCAATGTTTACAGGCTCTTGCAGAGTTAAGCAGAGAAGGAGGGTTTTACCCAGCTTTTGGCTTTGAAAAATCTGTTGTTTCCCGGCTAACAAGCAAATTGAGCACATGGGAAAAGCCATAAGCCGCCAACATGGCTATAAAAGGAATGGAAGGCATGTGATAACGGTCCCCATTGACGACAATGCTGTGAATTGCGACAAAATAGAACCACATGGTCAATGGAGGCAAGGTCAACGCATCCAACCAACTGCGCCGACGCAGAAGCGTATACCCTCCATACAAACCACCCGCCAGCATCAACCACCAGTAAGGGGTGCTAACCAACTTCAAAGGAGCCAATATCCAAGGGCCAAAACGTTGCACCAAACCTTTTTCATTCCATCCAACCCCTATCGATTCGCGGTCATGCAAAAGAACGGCTTTTTTCACGGTCCTTAATGCGAAAGCCAGAGGATCTTGCCGAATATAATCCCACGCCAGCTTGTTTAAATAATGGTCTCTTTCAACTTCGTTGGTGATACCTGTCTCGGGCAAAGGCATGTACCCCCCCGTGGTTTGTGGATTATTGCCCATCCAAAAATTGCTCCCTGCATTGGTCGAAATTAAAGCAAACTTGCCGAAAACGTATTGATTTCGCATTGACCAAGGTAAAATCAATGCAATCATGATGATGCAAGACAAGGCACAAGAAGCCATCGCCTTGAGCATCTTCTTTTCAATTAATGCCTCCCGCAAAAATGCAATTGGCGCGATCAACAAGGCAACGGGCCTGATATAACTGGCGGCGGCAAGGGCAATGCCTGTGGCAAATGCACGGGGCAAGAATTTCCAAGCGGATATGTTTGCCAGCCAAAATATCATCAACACACAAAAATTGAACAAAATCTCACTGGCTAGAATCGTCGTGTACTGTATCAACAAAGGCCATAGGGCAAGTAGCCACCCTGTCAAAACTCCTACCGGTTCCCCGAACCAACGGCGAGCCAAAGACATGGCTATGACAACCGTACCTACACCTATGAGAATGTTAAATAGGACGATGGGAAGATAATGGTGGCCAAATACACTGAAAAAAACCGAATAAACTGCCGCAGTGCCAACCGCCCAATAAGCGGTCAATTGACCGGGCACAAAACAAAAACCATCACCAGAAGCAATATTCTGTGCAAATACGTCATAAGCACTACTGTCGGAGATAGGAACCATAGGGATTAATAGTCCCCACACTGTTCTTAGCAATAATGCAGCCCAGACCGCATATCTACTTGCTGTTGGTTGATTTAATCTGTCGAGCAGTGAGTTTGCCAATTTGGCTGTCACATTTATATTTGGTTTTTCGGACATATCACATCATGCCATAAAATCTGCGAATTTTATTGTTGAAGTCTCAATCACGATTGCGACAAAAGAATGACCCCGCATATCACAATAACCGTACCAACAGCTTTGACTACATTAAACGGTTCTCCAAAGAAGAATGCAGAAAACACGGCAACCAAAACGACCACAGAGGTAGTCATCACTGGATAACCTACACTCAAGTTGATGTTCCTCAAAGCCACCGCATAAGCTATAACAGCTATACCGAGACAACCAATTCCAAAAATTAAAGCAGGGGTAGTGAAAATTTCCCAGAGATTGGCAACAATGCCCTTCACTTCCGATTGACGATGCAATGCAGCGTACTTCAGTGAAATATTTGCCACCGCTGTCAATATTATGGTAACCAGTAAAAGCAGCCAATGCATCATAGGTTTATCCACTTAGTTATATCTAAACTGGCGAATACCATGATTACGCCTGCTATGCAAGCCACCACATAACTTCGCCAATCCATGATGGCAAAAACGATTGGGTCGTGGTTTACCTGTTTTCGATTAGCTAAAAACCAGATGCGCGTAATCCAGTAGATCATCAAAGGTGTCAGTAACCAGAGCATCTGGGGCGTTTGGTACAATTTCGATACTGCCGGGCTATTGATGTAGAGCCCCAAAACCAGTACAGAAATTAATCCCGAAGTAGGCCCAATTGAGCGGATTATATCAATGTCGGTAGGGAAGTATCCTCTACCCGGAATCTTTTTGCCATCCAGCACCTCGTCCAACTCGATGGCCCTTTTCATTAATGCCAAACTAACAAAGAAAAACAACGAAAACATTAATAGCCATTCAGACAAAACGACATTGATTGCTATCGCCCCGGCAATGATCCTGATCGTGTAAAGAATAGCCAAAGTCAATGCATCAACGATGAGGCGTCTCTTGAGGTCGAAGGAGTATGCGAGCGTCAGTATGGTGTAGATCACCAGAAAAACCGTAAACATCCTTGGCAATAGGGTCACAGTAAGCCCAAAACTGAATATCGACAAAATAATCGCCAGACCGATGCCGACTGGAATTGGCAAATCCCCGCTTGCAAGCGGACGGGAACGCTTGTGCGGGTGTTTCCTATCAACGGCTAGATCGTGCAAGTCATTGACTATGTATGTCGCAGAAGCAAGGAGGCTAAAACTTACAAAGGCTAAAACTAGGTTAATCCATGCATGAACATCCAAAACCAAGTGCGCTGTAATCATTGGCACACCGAGCAGGGCGTTTTTTGCCCATTGATGAACCCGTAATGCTCTGGGAATGACTTTAATCCACCGGCGTTTATGCTCGAAAACCTTATCGACCTGCCCCACTTTTTCCGCTTTTTCCTTTAATCGGTCCGAAGGGTCAGCCAATAATGAAAGCCTTGCCGACGAAAAAATTGCCACGTCTTTGAGATGGTCACCGATATAATCAAAACCCTTCTCGCCAAAAGCAGCCACCAATGCTTGCCGTTTGCGTTCCCCCCCGAGGTTGATTTGCTCGTCCGTGGCCATCACATCGCTGAATATCCCCAAAAAATCGGCAACTCGTTGGGCTATCGAAATGTGGGTCGCGGTTACCAGCACCAAACGCCGCCCCTCCTCCTGCTGTAAGCGCAGATATGCCAACAGGTCTTCACGGTAAGGCAGTGCGGAGGGGTCGACGGTTATCTCCTCGGCCAACACACTCTTCATGGCCGCCTTGCCATTTCTCAATGCCCAAGCCGCCCTAAGACCTGCGCTAGGCTTGCTCCAGACTTTTACTATCGATTCCCATAGCACATCCGAGAGGATCAAAGTCCCGTCTAAGTCAACACAAAGCGGCACTTCGTTCTTCAGTGAAGAAGCTCTCGTCAAATCCACTGACAAACCGCCAGCGTCCTTCTGAATCACGTTCATAGAATGAGATCCTTATTGTTATCTTTTAAGACAAGCATACATCTTCTTTCAGTCAATTAGCAATACGGACTATCTTCAAGCTTGCGATTGGATAGTCACTTCCTATACAACCCGTCCAAACCTGTGAAGCGGGGGTGGACCTACTGGCTTATTATCATCAGAATCGGACGGTGAATAGTCTTTACCCCGCGACAACATGAAACCTTCAGCCCAACCAGTCAACAGAAACAGCATTGGAACGGTTTGTTTTCCCATGAAAACTGTGGCGATGGCAACAATATAACCGAGGTAAATGCCCGCTAAATTAAATGCCAGAGAAGACCCACTTCGCTTTGGCTGTGGTAGTTTGGTGGCATAAACAATCAGCCTAATCATCATTCCAAACAAGATATATAAGAAACAATAGAAGGCGATTTTCCCGTGCATCAAAAACAATAAGAGATAATGGTTGTCGATGGACGGCGCACCCGCCACTTGCGGCCATTTGGTCAAGCCCCACCCCCACCATTCCTTTTCCTTGGCTATGTCTACATATAAAAAAATTAACTCGTAACGATAGCAAGCAGTCTCTTGGTTGTCATCCTTCGCATTGGCCCGCCCCACAGAGGCATAATTGATGAATGAAATTAATGCAGGGATGCCGACAAACACGATGGCACCCAGCACGAATGACAATGCCAGCACACGATTCTTCACCCGGCCGACCGCGACGACAAAACCTGCCAAAAACCCTGCCAACCAAGACCCTTTGGCAAAGGTAATGAAGAATCCGCCAGTAAGCACCAAAGACATGAAAACCGGAAATTTGATAGGCAACCAAGGCATTAGTTTACTTTTATCCGGCCAAGCGCCGCTATAGTGCAACCAGCGTTGAATGCGGAAACCGACCATCATCATGATTCCGGCCAGCAAGGCATGGGCATACGGCCCTGCGGTACGGGCCATGCCGAAACGAAACGTAATACCCCAAGCTTCGCCTTGTCCGGGAAAAAACGGACCCAAAAATTTTTGCCAGAGATTGAGGGCAAATTTCGCCTCGTATACATTGATCACCGAAACGATGGCTAGGCACGTAACAACCCGCTTGGCAAAGTCAAAACGCAAGCCATGGGGTTCGATGAAGCTTTTTGCCATCAGGTAAGGCATTACAACAGAAAATAGCATTTCGAACACCAAATTCTGGGCATCTGAGTAACCGGAAGCTTGATATTCAGAATTGGCGACACTAAGGGCATAAACAAACACTACAGCATCAATGTGGCTAAAGCGATACCCTTTAAAACTTCCGCTTTTAATGACTGCGACAATCAGCAATGCGACGGCCACGCCTTGGTCGAATGTCGGATCTGGCAGTCCCGGAGTGATGATTCTGTAATACTCTGGGAAACATAGCATGGTGGGAAGATAGACACGCAAAAAGGCTTCCCTCACCGATGTCGCCATCGCCAAGCGAAAAGCAATGATTGCAGGGAGAAAGCCAATCAGAGACATAAAATCTCAGGCTCCCAGACTTTCATTGCGGGGATTGGGCGCGGATTGACCTAGCCGGCACACCGGCGACAACATCTCCTGCTGGAACGTCACGGGTGACAACCGCATTCGCTCCGACAACGGAACCCTCCCCTATGGTTACTCCTGGCAAAATGGCAACCCCTCGGCCTATCCATGCCCCCTGCCTAATGTGAATGGGCTTTGCCACGTGCCCAGTGTCTCGCACGGACGGGCCTTGAACCATGCGATGATTGGCATCGCGGATGCTTGTATATTCCCCCACCATGACACCCGCTTCCAACACCACCGCGTCAAAAGACACAATATGGACACCCCGCGACAATACGACATTGTCGCCGATTTCGATTCGCCCAAGGTCTTGAGTTTCCAAATAAAGCTCACGGTAAAGATAAAGGTTGGACCCCATTGTTACATTCTTAGTGCCATGCAATTCGGGCATCCCCAACACCACTACCGAAGGGTCTAGACGACCGCCTAAGGCGGCGCGAAAGCGGGCATGAGACCATAGCCGAACCCAAGCATCGAACCCATTGGTCAAATGAGCCAGGGGCGAAAGTATCAATAGGAGCAACTTTTTCATCACCTAGCCTATTTGTATTCGATTAATTGGCGCTTCAGATGCCGTCTGCGATCCCAAAACCAAGCGAGTTGACCCGCAAAAATAGGGATTTGCTGAAAGTGGGAGTGTATCCCATAAAGCAATAGGGTGAGCCAATCATCTTTTGACTTCCAACTCACTTTAATGGCGGTGCGGACAGACAGAAAGCCCAACCCAATCACCATGAACATTAAAGGCCACCATGAAGGCCAAAGAATCGAACCCAATATTGCACTTGCCGTTAAAACCAACAAGACCATGGCATGTATCAGGTTGCGCTTTGATTCTCTGACCCATAAAGGAAATGGGCCATTTTTGAGTCGGTCGGAGACATCGGCATAGGCATAACCCGCACGAAATGCTCGTCGCCAATAGGCAGACCAGCGCGTCATGGCAAGATCATGGCCGGTCATGGCACGGTCCACATGCAAAATGGTGTAACCCTTGCCCCGAATTCTTTGGCAAAGTTCCGGTTCTTCACCTGCAATCAATCCTGCTTCAAATCCACCCACTTCTTCCAAGACTGAACGCCGCATGATGGCATCGCCTCCACAAAACTCGGATGGGCCCGACGGGTAAATCCAATCCAGATCAAGCACACGATTGAACAAAGACTGTTCGGGATGAATTTCTCGGCGGTGGCCCCAGACGACAGCCACACTTGGGTCGTTGAATTCGGCCATCGAATCATCCACAAAATCGGGATGCAACACCGTATCGCCGTCAAGGAACAATACATATTCCCCCTTCGCCTCTCGCCACCCCGCATTGCGGCCTAGCGCAGCCGATGGACGCTCCGGCTTGACCATAATGACTTTAGCGCCCAAGCCTTCGGCTCGAATGATGCTGTCGTCTTGTGAATTTGAATCGACGTAGATGATTTCAACCCTTCCTTTTGGATCACGCATGTTCAAAACGGATTGAAGGCAACGGCTCAAACGCTCGCCTTCATTGCGACCTATGACCACTACAGATAGCAAGGTGGGGGACGGTGAATTAGCATCAAACATCTAACAGCTCCGCATAGAGTTTCCGATAGTTTTCCAAGCAGGCAGAACTTGAATAACACGTTTGCAGACGCTGGTCTGCGGCTTGAACGACTGCATTCAAAACTTCAGCAGGCGTATTGCGAAGCTTGAGCAATGCCATCGTCAAATCGTCAGCGTCGTCGGCTCGGAAGTGGAAACCGGAATTGCCTGGCTTGAGTAATCCAGAAGCACCTCCTTGATCCGGAACCATGACCGGAATACCGGCTGCCATACCCTCTAAAATGGCGAGGCCGAAAGGTTCTACCGGGCACAAATGCAAGAGCAAATCGCTGTTTGCCAATTCAGGTGCAACATCTGCGCTAAACCCCTCAAACACAACATTGGGATGGCTCTGTTCGGCACGGGCGCGCAACCCATCCAAATCCCAACCCGTCCCGAATACCCGCACAGGCAGATCGTTGAGTTCAGGATGCCGGTCCAGTGCATCCAGCAATAAATCGACACGCTTGATAGGATCGACCCTGGAAACCACGATAAGCTTGCGGATGCCATTTTCCGTGAAGGGGGGATGTCTCGGGGCAGATTTTATACGACTGTCAGGCAGGAAGTTACCTACGACAATGATCTGCCTAGGATCAACCCCATTGGCAATTAGACGCTCTTTCACATAGTCGGACACAGCCACGAAAGTCACTTTCTTGCCATTGAGCATTTTTTTACGCCCGTAACTTTCCCGCTCGTCCGTCCCTCCATGAACCAAATGCAAATGCACCGCATGGCGGCGGTAAAAAAAATTCCAAAAATTGAATGCCAAAGAGTGGGTCACCCCCGTCGCCGCAAATGCAATTTGCTTATGATCGGACAACTGATGCCTGAGGCGACGGGCAAAATCCCTTGAATTGCGAAATGGAACGGCTTGGATACCCATCTTTTCAGCCTCGATCAGGGCAGGCCCAGGAGGAACCATTAACACTGGCGTGAACAAATCACGTAAACCATCCATGGTGTATAATGCCATTCGTTCAGTGCCATACAGATTGCCACTGTGGAGCGCATAGAGAAAAATTGGTTTCATTGAAGGATAAGACTCGTCTATTATGGGTTGTTTGGTGAAGCGCACCATGACTTTGGCATCCTCATGGGCGACATTGTACTCCTCCTCTCTTCTGGCGAAGTAGCCCCCACTCTTAAAAACTTCCAAATTGGTGAGAATCACACTAACGGCCTTGGGGTTCAATTCCTCTAAGATCGATAGAGACCGTTTGAATTCAGGCACTTTCACAGCCCGTGCCTTGACTACTAGTAAAGTCAGGTCGGCAATGGTGGCAAGAAACTCCGCATCGGCGGAACCCAGAATCGATGGCGCATCAAGCAACACCACATCGTAGTAAGCTTGCAGAGAAATCAAGATTTCCCGCAATTTGTCATACCCGAACAGGTGTGAGTGGACATTAAAACCACCGACGCTCATCCGATCCGGGAGGGAGCCGTCGGCCTTGATGATTGCATCATCCAACTCCCCCTCGCCGTTAATCAGTTCGATCAAACCTGTTTGGAATTGATCCACCTGATAACGCGGGTCAGGTTTAGCGGCATTCACTTCCACGACCAAAGCCTTTATTCCCAGATCGCATAGTTCCAAGCCCATCTCAAAAGCCAATGTACTCACTCCCGCCCCCGGCCTGACAGACGTAAACAGAAGAAGCCGGGTTCCCTGTAACTTATGCTCCCGCTCCAAGGCAATGGCAAGCCTGCGTTTGATGTCGCTCAGGACCAGACGCCGGCCAAGACTTTCACCCGATTCGCAAATGCCGGCCAATGGTTTGAATCCAATCAAATTATGAACTTGATTGGTAGTCCTGATCTCTCCGCCGAACTTGTATTTAAGCATATCGATGAGGAAAGGAAGAATCAAACCGATCAACAATGTGGCGACCCCCGAAATGACGGCAAATTTCTTCCAGCCCCCTTTTCCTTTGGCCGGCTCCAAGGCAGCCGATTCCAACCTTGCCATGCTAGGCGCATGGAATTCCATCAATAGCTTATCTTTGCGGATTTCGATTTCTTCCAGTTGACTTTGGAATCTTCTGATCTCATTGTTATAGCCCAATGCCAAATTGTATTTTTCGCTGAACCGATTAGCCTTGGCTTGGTTGTCCAGTATTTGCTGATTGATACCATCGACCACACCCTTAGCCTTCGCCACGTCGTTTTTTTTCTGTGAAACCAACATTCTGGCAACCCGCTTGTTGACTTCTTCTGTGCCACGGGCCAATTCTTCATCGATTTCCTTGAGTTCGCGGTCGATGTTTTTCTTTAAAGGGTGCGAATCCTCCATACCACTCACCGCTTCAAGCAACTTAGTGCGGCGCAGATTAACATTCCCCTTCAATGTATTTAAGGTAGGGTCATTGGCAACCATTTCAAAGGAGGCCGCATCCAAGGCATCACGATTCTCTTTTCCTTGATCGTCTTCGAACACTGATTTCGCACTTTTCGCGGCAATCAATGCTCGTTGAGCCACTTCAAGTGCCGTTTTGCTATCAAGCAGCAACTGATCGAACGGGTTTATCGTATTCTCACTAAATGTTGTGACACCCAATTGCTGGGCGATGGAGGTGCGTTGCGCCATGCGGTGATTGATTTTTTTGATCAGTTGTTCACGCCGTGTGTTCAATAGGGCAATGCGGACATCTTTGTTGGTAAAAAATGATTCTGTCTTGGTTTTCTCTATGTAAACCTCAACCAGCGTATTGATGATTTTATCCAAAGGTGTCACATGCTTTTGATCCATGGTTTGCTCCATGGATACATTCATCAGGTAGGTGTCTTTAAGGACGACGGCCTGTACGGCCTCTGCCAGGCCCTCAGCCGAACTTCGCAGCTTTTCTTCGTTTCGCTTCTGCATCTCGTGCAGTTCATTCTCAGCTACGATGAGTTCCGGCGGTTTTACCCTTTCATTTTGCGCGGCCTCAAGCTGTTGCTGATCCAAGAACTCTTGCACGGACTGGTCATCGGCATTCGCTTGATCGGCCCGTCCAAATTGTGCCAACAACGCCTCAACACGTTTATTATCGTCTTGGATAATCTGACTTTTCCATTGCAAGGTAATGTCTTGAACTTTTTGCTTGAGTCCGGTTTCGTCCTCAGGTTTAAATTCAAGGTATGCTTCCCGGCTCAATTTTTTACCGGACGGTGCAATCCAGATTAATTCTTCTGGATATTGCTTGGTCATGTTCAATTTCTTCAGCGTATCCAACGCCACTTGATATGACTTGACCATCAAGGCTTGCTGCTCTTGAAACTGCTTCATCTTCTGGTAAGAGTCAAAATCGGTTTCTTTTTGCTCGGACAAAACCGTGGCGAAACGGGGTGCCAGATAAATTTTCGCTTGGACGGTGAACGCATAAATATTGCGCTTCTTGTAGGCCACGAAACTTCCCGCGCAAGCCACCAAAACCGCAGCAATAATCCCGTAATACCAATATTTGCGCAGGCTATCTTTGAAAGAAACCGCGCCCTCGCTCAACTTCGGTTGTTCTTCAGATTGGGCGGTGTTCACACCGAGTTTGGCCATGGTTGCGGAAACAATGCCTTAGAATGCAGCAAAGCCTTTAAGCGTCATCATTGTCGCAAATGGGTTGATTCTCTGGAGAATGTAGCCAACCTTGGATTCCCAACTGCGGGCCACGTAAATGATGTCACCCTCTTCCATGGACATGTTCAAGTTGGGGTTGGGATGCAAAACATCGTACATGTCTATTTCCAAGTGGGCTTGCTTGGATGGACGTACTAAGTGAAGTGAGGAGATAGTCGCTTCAGGCGTTGGCCCACCCGCCTGGCTGAGGGCATCCATGAAAGACATTTGCGGCGTCAAGCGATAAACACCCGGTTTGTTCACCGCTCCTAGCACATAAACGGAAGTGTCAGTGGAATCCGGGATATAGACCGTATCATTCCTCATTAATTGCACATTGAGGCTCATATCGCCGGTCAGCAATCGCTTAACGTCAATCCAAAGGATTTTATTGCCCCTGATAATGGCACACCGGGTCAAGACCTGTTCCGGGCGCAACAGCGGCAATCCGCCCGCCTTTGCCAAGATTTCCAACAGTAACGGAGGGTATTCAAATTGCAATGCCCCGGGCCGTTCGACACGGCCCAAGACAATGACCCTATTCGAGGTATACTTTTCAACACGAACCGTGGTGAAAATATCTTTGTAATAGCGGGACAAGGTTTGGGTAATCGACTTTGCCGCTTCTGGACGGGTCAGATTGCGCAGATATAAGACACCACTGACCGGCAGTGTGATTTTCCCATCAGGGCCTATCGTATGCTGCCCGCTGAGCTCGGGCCTTCCAAGTACATCGACTTGGATGAGATCCCCGTCCCATAGGCGATATTCAGTTTCCACCTCCGCCTTGAAGGCTTGAACCACGTCGTCGCTGGAATAAGTCGTCGTCCGGTCGGGCACTTCAAAGGCTTTGGCCGCACCAGGGGACTCAGTGGGAATGGATTCCCACGAATTACAACTTGTTAGTAGCAAAACCAGCAATATCCCCAGCCACTTGCCAGTTAGAAACTTACAAAGAAAATTCATACGCCTAAGCAACCTGCCAGATTGACCAAAGCACGATTGAATGACCGAAGGCATATTACCACTTTCTTTCTCCCCGGCTTTCTTTGATGGCAGATGCCTTGGCAACCCTCAAACGATCATTTTGGTAAAGGTGTGCAATTCAAATGGGATTAAGCCTGTCCATGCCCTTTGATTGCCCGATGCCTGTAAGGGAGGGAGATGGGCAAAAATCTAAAGTGCCTTGTTCATTGAATTAAGGGCGGCTTCGGTGGATGCATACATTTCGAAAATTTCGCTTAACCGTGTCAATTCCAAAAGAGTCTGCACATTTTTGGATATGCCGCTTAGCAGCATCCGGCCACCTTTTGCGCGAATCAATTTAAAAGCCGAGATCAATACCGAAAGCCCACTTGAATCGATAAAACTGACTCCGCTTAAATCCACGATCAACATTCCCGTCCCGGACTCGACTATCCCTTTTAAACTTTCACGTGCCTCGGGTGCGTCGGCTGCCACAAGGCGCCCAGTGATCGTTACGATATCGATGCCATTTTCTTTTTGGTGTGTCTGAATCATATTATCTCCTGAATTGATAACAATAATGCTTTAACCTAGGTGGTTCATTCTGAAGATTCTTAAAGCCTTTTAACCTGTCTATACTATCATAGCTACCCTAGTGCCACAAACAGCTTACACCCTTGACAGACTTTCCCATGCCTCTGTGAAATCATAGGCTACTTTTCCTCCCGGCAAGGAATCACAATGTCATTTAAAGGCCGCGAAACTGACGTGTCCATACTGCATTTGATCAAAAGACGATTGGGTTGATTCATTTCATAGGGGATCAGACATACGAACCTAGCGCTACAATCAGAGCTTCAACCTCGCTGATGAGTCGCGCCACTAGTTGGTCGTCCTTCTCGATTCCGTCTGTTCGCGCTTTATTTTCAACCTCCACCGCAATCTCCACTAGACCTTGGGCACAAAAATGAAGTGCCATCCCTTTCAAAGAATGAGCAATCTCGGCGATGGCGATGCTCGATAACATGCCGTCATTAGCTTGCAAACGTCCCAGAAGCTTGGCTCCCTCACTCATGAACAAGTGCTTCATCTCAAGCAAAAAGCCATTGTCGCCACCCAATCGTTTCAATGCCGTCTGAATATCCCAAACCGTCCTGTCGGAAGCTTGGACACTCTCCATGCCAAGTGTGGCCGGGTCCAACCAGCGTTGTAGTGTTTTCGACAGATCTTCCAACATCAGTGGCTTGGCAAGATGGTCGTCCATGCCTGCTTCAATGCATTTTTCCCTATCCCCTTCCAAGGCATTTGCGGTCAGGGCGATGACCGTGATTCTTTTTGTCATCTGCTCCCGCTCACGCTCGCGCAAAGCCCGAGTCGCGGCATACCCGTCCATTATCGGCATGTGGCAGTCCATCAGCACCAAATCGTAAGCTTTACGCTCCAGTTCGTCCAAAGCCTCCTTGCCATTGCCAACCCACTCGGAATCAATTCCAAAGCATTCTAACATTTTCATTGCAACTTTTTGATTGACCGCATTATCTTCGACTAGCAAAACTTTGCTACCGGCAAGATTAGGCAAGACACCGGGGGCTGGCACAGCCCTAACACTAACCCTGACCTTGTTCCACCCGCCATCCAGAATGGAAACCACGGCATCGAACAACAGGGACTGCCGCACAGGTTTGGTAAGTGTGCTTCGAATTCCCGCCTTGGCTCGCTCACTTTCCGATACCGAACCGCCAGAACTCAACAAGATGCGTGGAATGTCCGCCAGTCCCTTTTCATCATTCATCACCTGGGCAAGCATCAGACCATCCATTTCAGGCATATTCATGTCCATGATTACAAGATCATAGGGCATTTCATCCGACCGGACTGAGCGCAACAAAGCCAAAGCTTGAGGGGCGCCATCTGCCGGTTGAACTATGGCACCCCAGTCCTTGAGGAGCCGCCCAAGAATCATCCTGTTGGTTGCGTTATCGTCCACAATCAAAACTTTTCGCTTGGAAACCGTGGCCGGCAACGTAGGCAAACTTTTTTCGTCACGTTTTTCCAGCGGGATGACAAACCCAAAGGAAGACCCAATGCCTGGCGTGCTTTCAATATGGATTTCGTTGCCCCCCATATGTTTTACCAAGCTCTTGCAAATGCTCAACCCCAACCCAGTGCCACCGAACCGACGGGTGGTGGCGCCATCCGCCTGCACAAAAGGTTTGAACAAGCGCTCACGGTCTGAAGGTTTAATCCCGATTCCGGTGTCGGTGACGGTAAATTTCAGAACGGCTTGATTGTCACTTTCCGCTATGCAAGCCACTTCCACGGACACTTCCCCTTGTTCGGTGAATTTAATGGCATTTCCGATGAGATTGGTTAATATTTGGCGCAACCGGGTAGGATCACCGCGAAGTTCGCCAGGCAATCTCGGCTCTATGAAGCAATTCATCTCCAGTCCTTTGGCAAATGCCTGAGACGCTAACAGAGCGCAAACCTCCTCGACCAACACACGCAGGTTAAAATCGACACTGTCGAGTTCCAATTTTCCGGCTTCAATCTTAGAAAAATCGAGGATGCTGTTGATGATCGACAACAGTGCCTCGGCCGAGCTGGCCGCCGTATTCGCGAAATCAATCTGCTCGCCATCCAAATTGGTTCGACGCAAAATTTCGAGCATACCCAAAATTCCATTCATTGGAGTACGGATTTCATGGCTCATATTCGCCAGAAATTCGCTTTTTTGGCGTGAAGCGTCCAGCGCGGCATCGCGGGCCTGCTCAATCATTTGCCGGGTCTGATCCCTGATAATGGCAAGGCCCATAGCCTCGCCGATTTGCTTGAATATCTCAATGCGCTCGGGAGTTTGCATAGGGTTTGGGTCGGTTTGGAGAAACATCACCCCAAGAATATCCTCACCCGAAACCAACGGCACAATGTAGTGACCATGTGCAATCATGTTGGCAAATTGATGTTCTTTTCCTGGGTTACAGAAGCACTCGTTGCATACCACTACCTTGACCGAAACCGCCTCCTTCCAACATAAGCGGGAACCCAGTTCGGTATTCTGTTCGCAACGGATGAATTCCTCATTGAATTCGCCGCGAGCCACCAATAACTGCAAATGAACAGCATCAGCCTTATATAGAAAAATGCCGCCCTTCCGATGTGCGGTCAGATCGGACAGGTCGAAGAGACGATCCAGCACTCGGGTAAACCGTTCTGCCAATGAAGCGGACTGGTTTAGGATTTCCACAACCGCCAATCTGGCCTCCGTATCCAAGCGGATTAGGGCGAGATGCTCCTCGCGCGCCACAACTTCGCTCACATCCCGTTGGATCGAGACAAATCCTATGTTCACACCTGCGTTATCGCGTATCGGCGTTATCGTGACATCAGCCCAGTAAAGCAAGGGATCGGGCCTGATGCTCTGCACAAGAACAGGGTCATCCTTGCGACGATGCGGCAGACGATCAAGCCAAAGCGGTGGCATGGCCTGACCTGTTTCAGACCCTGTCAACTCTTGCTTGCGCCGGTTAAGCAATCGACCGCGCCATGACTCCCCCCTTCTCAATGTCTGCCACATGGTTTGATAAACTGAAGCCGGTGTCCGCCCACTTTCTAGTATTGTGGGCGTTTTGCCCATCAATTCATTCACATTCCATCCAGTGAATTGACAGAATGCCGGATTGGCATATTCAATCAAGCCATGAACATCGGTCACGAAAATCATGTCAGCACTGGCCTCGGCCGCCATTTTTAAACGTAGGCGCTCATGCTCCGTAGCCTTGGTTTCGGTTATGTCTGTCCAAGAGCCTATAATGGCACGGATGGTGCCGTCGTGTGCACGGACAACCCTAGCGTTGTCACTGATCCAAAGGTATTTTCCTTTGGCGGACAAATAACGGTACTCCAAGTTCACTTTCCCGTGCATCAATAATTCACGCATTGAATCCTTGGCAATTTTGTGGTCGGATTGATGTAGGTGGCGAAACCAGAAATCTCGGTCAGACAGCATTTGTCCCGGCTCGAACCCAACAATTTCCGTGGCATTGCCGCTGATGAAAGTACATCTAGTCAGGTCCCCTGAGTCTTCATGGGCATAGATGACAGAAGGTGATGCGTCAAGCAACCATTTTAGCCGTTCACCCAATTTTTCAGCTCGCATCTGGGTGTTTTTCAGTTCAGTGATTTCCCGTCTGACCGCGACATATTGGTAGGGTTTTCCTTGACCATCAAGGAAAGGGATTATCGTCGTGTCAACCCAATAGATACTGCCATCCTTGCGCCGGTTTCTGAACTCACCCTGCCAGACATCCCCGCGCGCTATGGTTTGCCACATGGATTTGAAATACTGGCGGTCATGGTAAGCTGAATTGACAATCCGATGATCCTGACCTAGCAATTCGGCCTCAGGGTATCCCGACACTGCGCAGAATTTGTCATTGGCGAAGATGATTTTACCACTCACATCCGTGATGCTCACCAAGGCATGTACATCCAGTGCGCGCTTCAAATCAGTGTTGATGCGCTGTTCATGGTCGTTGCGGCCACGTTCCTGGGATAATTGATCGAATAGTTTCTTGGCGGTGGCAAACCAAAACAACAAGGTGGCCGTCACGGAAATAGCCGAGGTAACCAGCACCGTTTCCATCCAGAACGGCAAATTCAGACCAAACCTCTCGGCCAAGTGCAACCAAAGAATGATTGCCACGCCCATCAAACCGGACGCCGAAGTAACGCCGAGCAAACTCAACATAACGGCGCGGGTAAACGAATGACCGGCAGGGAGGCTAGTTTGGATGGGCATTGGGTTTTCTAATGACGTCTATGGGGAACTCACAGCGCCTTGATTTTTTCAGCCTGCTCCGTCATTTGGCGCAACCCCGATTGCAAGTCTGCCAATTTAGCCTGCTCCTTTGCCACGACTTGCGCAGGGGCCTTGCCGATGAATGTCGGGTCATTGAGCTTAGCCTCCACCCGTGGCAATTCTTTCTCGATACGTTGGATTTCCTTGGCGAGCCTAGCCAATTCCGCCTCTTTGTCAATCAAACCCTTCATCGGAATCATGATGCGCATGTCTCCTAGCAGGGCTATCGCAGATTCGGGTGCGTCTTCCCCCGTTTCCAGCCAGACAATGTCGCTTAACCGACCTAAACGAACCAGCAGTTCCCGACTGTCCTCCAGCCACTGCCTGTCCGTAGGCTGACCATTTTGCAATATCACCGGCAAAGGTTTGCCGGGGGGAATGTTCATTTCGCCACGGATTCTTCGAACCCCAAGCAAAAAGTTCATCACCCATTCCATTTCACGCTCGGAATGAACATCTACGCGGTCCGAGACAGCCTGAGGATAAGGCTGGGTCATCACGGTAGCCCCTTTTCGACCGACCAAGGGCGAGGTACGCTGCCAAATTTCTTCGGTGATAAATGGCATCAACGGATGGGCTAGACGAAGCACGCATTCCAATACCTCCACCAAAGTTTCACGGGTTCCACGCTGCTTCGCGTCGTCATCACTCTGCAAATTTATTTTCGCCGCTTCAAGATACCAGTCACAATATTCGTTCCAAACGAATTCGTAGATGGCTTGCGCCGCCAAATCCAAGCGATAGGACTCGATGGACTCCCGCACTTTACTGATGGTGCCATGCAGTCGGCTTTGAATCCAACGGTCGGGCAAACTGTAAGTACGGGGAAGATCATTAAGCCCGGTGTCCAGACCTTCGGTGTTCATCAGCACGTAGCGGGCGGCATTCCACAATTTGTTGCAAAAATTTCGATAGCCCTCAACTCGCCCCATGTCAAATTTGATGTCACGCCCAGTGGAGGCCAATGACGCAAAGGTAAAGCGAAGTGCGTCACAACCGTAAGCCGCAATGCCTGTCGGGAATTCCTTGCGGGTGCGGGCTTCGATCTTTTGAGCCATCTGCGGCTGCATCAACCCGGCGGTGCGCTTTTGCACCAAATCCTCCAAACTGATCCCATCAATAATATCCAAAGGGTCAAGCACATTGCCCTTGGATTTGGACATCTTCTGACCTTCGGCATCGCGCACCAAACCATGCACATATACCGTCTTAAACGGAACCTGTGCCGACCCGTCAGGGTGCTTGACCAAATGCATGGTCATCATGATCATCCGGGCAACCCAGAAGAAAATAATGTCGAAACCTGTGACCAACACATCGGTGGGATGGAAAGTCTTTAGCTCCGGTGTTGGCTCAGGCCAGCCCAAGGTCGAGAATGTCCAGAGGCCGGAAGAGAACCAAGTGTCCAACACATCTTCGTCTTGACGCAGTTCAGCATCATCACCCAAACTGTATTTTTCGCGCACTTCAGCCTCATTGCGGCCTACGTACACATTGCCATGGAGGTCATACCACGCCGGAATTCGATGACCCCACCACAATTGGCGGGAAATGCACCAATCTTGAATGTCACGCATCCAAGCGAAATAAAGGTTCTCATATTGCTGTGGCACGAAGCGGATGCGCCCGTCCTCCACAGCCTTGATGGCGGGTTCGGCCAACACTTTGGCATTGACATACCACTGGTCTGTCAACCAAGGCTCCACCACCACGCCAGAGCGGTCACCTCGCGGCACCTTCAAGGTGTGCGGTTCAATCTTTTCCAACAAGCCCAGACCATCCAACTCCGCGATGATCATTTTCCGAGCATCGAAGCGATCCAAACCGGCATAGGCGGTGGGAGCCATTTCACCATGGGCAGCCGCATAGCCTTCGAAGGTCAACACGGTGAACTCATGCAAAATGCGAGCGTCACGATCCAATACATTGAGCAATGGCAAATTATGGCGTTTGCCCATTTCATAATCGTTGAAGTCATGGGCAGGCGTGATTTTTACGCATCCCGTGCCGAACTCGGGGTCCACGTAGTCGTCGGCAATAATGGGTATTTTCCGTCCGGTAATGGGCAGGTCAACGGTTTTGCCAATCAAATGTTGGTAACGACCATCCTCGGGGTGTATCGCCACAGCGGTGTCGCCTAACATGGTTTCCGGTCGGGTGGTGGCCACGACTAAAAAACCAGAACCATCGGACAAGGGGTAGCGCAAGTGCCACAACGAGCCTTTTTCCTCCTCGCTGGCGACCTCCAAGTCAGAAATGGCTGTGTGCAATTTTGGGTCCCAGTTGACGAGACGCTTGCCACGGTAGATTAAGCCATCGTCATACAAACGGACAAATGCCTCCTGCACGGCGCGGGACAAGCCTTCATCCATCGTGAACCGCTCCCGCTGCCAATCCACCGATGAACCCAGCCTACGCAGTTGCCGGGTGATGGTTCCGCCTGACTCGGCCTTCCATTCCCAGACCTTTGCCAAAAACTTCTCGCGGCCCAAGTCGTGCCGGGTGATGTGCTGGGCGGCGAGTTGACGCTCGACCACCATCTGGGTTGCTATGCCAGCATGGTCCGTACCCACCTGCCATAAGGTGTCGTGACCATCCATTCGACGATAGCGCACCAAGGCATCCATGACGGTGTTGTTGAAACCATGCCCCATGTGTAGGCTACCGGTGACATTGGGCGGCGGGATCATAATGCAAAAAGGGACACCCGAGCCGGAGGCGGCAAACCAACCCTCCTTTTCCCAATTTTGATAAGTACGTTGTTCGATAGCTTGAGGATCGTATGTTTTTTCCATGATAGTACATTGGTTTGAGGGCTGCCCATTGCAAAATCTAGTTGGGGGCAAACCGGAATTATACCTTCAGAAGATCAGAGCTTATTCACGAAAAGACAACTCATGGATAACCAAATTGTAAGGAATGCTAGAACGGGAAATTATTCATGCCTTAGGCGAAATCAGCTATCCTCTTCATAGCTACTTACCAACAGCTTAGGTGAAGAAAAACTCTGGGAAAGCCGCTTAATGCGCATATTGGTTTGCCACCAGTAACCCCCCAGCATAAAACCGACAAATCCGCATGAGGCTATGCCAAGATAGAGCAGTCGCTTCATCTGCGAAACTTCGTACAGCAAATCGGCACTGGATGTGGAATTTTGTGTGCCAGGGGTGATTTGATACCGAGCATGATCCAGCCGTGAGGTATCGGTGAGATTCCCCCCCTTTCCTACAGAATATTTCTCCAACAGTTGAACTTCGCCCTTTAATTCTTCCAAGGTTTTAATTTCCTGTACACCGACAGTGCCGTCGGCGACATTCTTCTCTAGGGTTTTCAGCCGAGTTTCAACTGAATCGGCGACAAATGCAGTCATCCTATCCTGCAAAGCTTCAAGTTTTTGATTGTATTGGCGAATTTTCACCGAATCCTTGTCCTCGACACTCGCCACATTCATTTGGAAACGTTCCAGAATTTGACTTGTATTCAGCCATAAATACAGGCTGGTCACCAACATCAAGGCCATCAATGCCAACACCCAGTAACGTGCACGGTTCAATGACGATTCGGTCATATCATGCCTTGGCAAGCGATCACGGCGGATAATTTCCACCATTGGACGGTCATAATGATTATGGTCTTGCATTCTTTTCCTCAATAGCGATAACCATGCTCTGAATCTTGAATATCTCCAACCACAAAGAGTGCCCGCTCAATGAGGGAGCATCCGTCTGGAGTTGACAGGTACTAAGGTTCGGAGCCAATAAATGATACTTAACAGAACAATGAGGCAATGGTGCAAACACAAACGCCTCTGGCACGATTGACCTAGCAGTCAGGCCAACGCTATGCCTGACTTACTGCCATGTGCATCCCAATGATAAACAAGCTAACGCGGAATGATAACGATGCCGACCTACCTTCGTCAAATTTAAACTTGCCTAATGGAATCCCCACCTCAACTGCTTGCCTTTTGGGGGAATCAGCTAGGCCAAAACACCTATCAAACTGCTGCCCGACTCGACAACATAATGGCCTTCAGATCAGCCACAGCCCTCTCCAAGCCTGTGAACACTGCCCGGGCGATAATGGCATGACCAATGTTTAATTCGCGTATGACTGGGATACGGCAAATTTGACCGACATTGTGGTAATTCAAACCGTGCCCCGCATTGACCCGCAAGCCTAATGCATCAGCCTGACCGGCCGATAGACGAAGGCGTTCTAGCTCCTTCTCCATAGTTTGTGGGCTTTCAGCATCGGCATAATGACCTGTATGCAATTCAATGACAGGCGCCCCGCTTTTTGCCGCTGCTTCGATTTGCCTAGGGTCCGCATCAATAAACAGCGACACTTCAATGCCGGCTTCGCCGAGTGATTGGCTGGCGGCTTGTATGCGCTGAAAATTGCCAACGACATCCAAGCCGCCTTCGGTAGTCAACTCTTCCCTGCGCTCCGGCACCAAGCAACAAGCACCTGGCCGCACACGCCGGGCAATCGCAACCATTTCATCGGTCACTGCCATTTCCAAATTTAACCGAGTGTTAAGCATTTGTTTTAACAGGTCGATGTCACGATCCTGTATGTGCCGGCGGTCTTCCCGCAAATGGGCAGTGATACCGTCCGCCCCTGCCTGCTCGGCTAACAAGGCGGCCAAAACCACTTCCGGGTAACGGGTTCCCCTCGCTTGTCGCAAGGTTGCAATATGATCTATGTTTACACCTAGCGTGATGGCTTGTTTTTCTTTCATGTTGTTGGGTAAATACTAACGGACTGGATATAAGGTACACTACTTTGGCAATACGCTGTATTTAAACAAATCACGGCTTTTCAAGGGCCTACCCCCCAAATAGTGGTGAATGACCCGGCGTAACAGACGCTTGGCATCCAAAATCTCTTGTTCCCCGGACAGATAGCCGTCGCGCAAGCCCAGCAAAGCCGAACCTAACAGACCCACTTCGCCATGCTTGCACTCCACCGGGCCAAGCTCGATCCGGTAATCATAATGACCATTGGGTTTGATTGAGGCACCGCTTTCCGCGTCATAGTCAAGTATGAGCCCATAGCCCAATTCCTCCAATAAAGCCAGCTCAAAAAAACGTAGGCTTTCGTCCATGCGTTCGCCACTCGCCAGACGATTTAAGGTTTTTTCATAATACTCGAAAATCTGGGGAAGAGGATCATGCGTAGGCAGTAACTTCACCAATAACTCGTTCAGGTAAAACCCGCAAAACAAATACTTGCCTGCCAGATCAAAACCCTGTCCTCTCACATCGGAAGCAGTCAATACTGCCGGTTCCCCGCGTATCGTCCATGCCAAGCTTAACGGCAAAAATGGCTGCAATACACCGGCCTGTCCGTTTTTGCCTCGCATCGCACCCTTGGCGATAAGCCTGATACAGCCATGTTCACGGGTGAAAACATCGAGCAATAGGCTTGTTTCACGAAATTTTCTACGATGAAGCAGAAAGGCATCCTTTAGGCCGTGACGATCAGACGGAACCATCCCTTCACTCGTTGTATCCCAAGCTCTGCATGGCTGTTTCGTTGTCCGACCAACCCTTCTTCACCTTCACCCAAAGGTTTAAGTAAATTTTGCCTTCAAACATTTTTTCCATTTCCTCTCGTGCGCGTTGCCCAACCTTTTTCAGGACCTCTCCATTTTTACCGATGACAATTGCCTTTTGACCCTCTCGCTCCACCCAGATAATGGCATGGATGCGGGTGAGTTCATTTTCTTCCTTAAACTGTTCAATTTGCACGGTAAGAGCGTGAGGCACTTCTTGCCCCAAGCTGCGAATCAATTTTTCGCGTATTATTTCAGCAGCGAAAAAACGCTCGGACCGGTCGGTGATTTGATCTTCGGGGTAAATGAATTCCCCCTCAGGCAGTAGCCCCATGATGATTTCTTCCAAACGATCCAGATTGGTGTTTTTCAAGGCTGCAATAGGGACAATGGCAGCAAAGTCAAAGCGCCCCGCTGCGTCTTCCAAGAAAGGCAACAAGCTTGACTTGTCCTCGCATTGGTCAATTTTGTTGACAGCCAAAATAACCGGGCTATTGGCGTTTCGCAGTTGAGCGAGGATCAATTCATTTTCCTCCTGCCAGCGCCATTGGTCGACCACCCAAACGATCACGTCCACCCCTGCCAAGGCACTGCTGGCAGTCTTGTTGAGATAACGGTTCATCGCCCGCTTCTGCTCGGAATGGATGCCCGGAGTGTCGACAAAAATTGCTTGACCCGCCTCGGTCGTCTTAATGCCATGTATACGATGGCGTGTAGTCTGGGGGCGTCTTGATGTAATACACACTTTTTGTCCGACTAAATGGTTCAACAACGTGGATTTACCCGCGTTTGGCCTGCCTACCAGCGCAACATACCCAGCCTTCATGGTTTTTCGCCCATTTCTTCAGTTAATTTGCCAAGCATTTTTTCTGCCGCTTGCTGTTCGGCTCTCTTGCGGGACGTTCCCTCACCCACTGCCGTGAGAGACATGAGTTGAATTCTGCATTCGACACGAAAAAACTGATCGTGAGGCTGGCCTTCTTGGGAAAGAAGCGAGTAAATTGGCAAATCAAAACCCCGGCCTTGCATTAATTCCTGCAAGCGAGTCTTTGGGTCTTTTTGCCAGTTTTCCATGGAAAGCCGGTCAATGGAGTCGGCAAACTTATCCAATATCCAAGTGCGAGCAAATTCCATGCCTTGATCTTTAAGGATAGCCCCCATAATGGCTTCAACCGCATCAGACAAAATGGAATCACGTCGGTAACCGCCGCTTTTCAATTCGCCCGACCCAAGGATCAGGTATTCTCCCACATTTAATTGTCTAGCCAATTGAGCAAGAGCAGTCTGATTGACGAGGATGGACCTCAGCCGACTGAGTACGCCTTCATCGGCTGTGGAGAACTTTTCATACAAGCATTCGGCAATGACAAATCCTAAAACTGAATCCCCCAAAAACTCCAAACGCTCGTTGTTCCTGCTATCGGCACTGCGATGTGTCAATGCCCTTCGGAAAAGTTCTGGATTGTTGAATTTTAACCCTAACTTTTTTGCCAATACCTCCGGGTTTCCGGTCAATTCGAATCACCCGCCGATATGGAATCGTTAAACTTAATCAATGCGCTCATATTACCCATGATCGGCTTTTCCACTTCATAAACGACTTGGATCGTAACCACTCCATTCTTTTTCTCGATAAATACGTTATTCTCCGCACTCAGATCATTGACTGAATTGATATCCCATCTTTTTTGCAACATTTTTCTAATCTCGGATGCGGGTTTTTCAGCCAAGCCAGATTCGTTGCTAAGGCCATCCAGAGTTGACTTGACCTTCATATGATCCAAATATACAGGCACTAGTTGGAGCATCATCAAAATCATAAATCCAGCGACCACAAAAACTGTCAAGAAGCTGATGAGTGTCATGCCGCTCTGGCGAGGTGACATTTGATTCATGGTCCTATCCCCCTGTCAATTAAATTACTTCAAGTGATTTCCAATTCGGGAAAAATCAATGGGGAAGCCGTCAAGCTCCCAGTCGAAACTCATCCATCTGAAAAAGGCCCTACCCACTAGATTGGCTTCAGGCACAAACCCCCAAAAACGACTATCGTTACTATTGTCACGATTGTCTCCCATGACAAAATAATGGCCTTCTGGAACTATAATTCCCTCTGGCTTGACAAACCTACCCGGCATGGCGGGTTGGCTTTCACGGATCAATATGTCGTGGCTAACGGTATCCAAATCTTCGGTCAGTAAGGTGGAGCCAGTACTATCTCTTCCCTTGCCGACGCCTTGGTAGACGGCCAGAGGGGTTTGCTTGATGGGATTGCCATTGACGATTATCTTTTTATCGACATATTGAATCTTGTCGCCCGGCAAACCTATGACTCGTTTAATATAATCGACGGATGGGTCGTTAGGGAACCTAAAAACCACAATGTCACCCCGCTTAGGCAGTCCATTCTCGATAATTTTCGTATGCAGGACGGGCAACCGGACACCGTAGGTGAACTTGTTGACTAAGATAAAGTCCCCAACCAGCAGGGTTGGCATCATCGAACCCGATGGGATTCGAAACGGCTCCACCAAAAATGAACGCAACAGCAACACAATGAATATGACCGGGAAAAATGAACGCGCATACTCAACTGGCCAAGGCTCGACATACTCGCTTTCGGAAGTAGGGTTGAATTTTAGATAAATCGCCCAAACAAGCCATATCAGACCTGTCACTATGCTTGCTGCAACCAAGAAAAACTCGAAATCATAATCCATGGTTTAATCCTTGTTAACCCTGAGAACGGCCAAAAAAGCATCTTGAGGAATATCGACTTTGCCAACTTGCTTCATGCGTTTTTTACCTGCCTTCTGCTTTTCCAATAGTTTTTTCTTTCGCGTTGTGTCACCACCATAACATTTTGCCAATACATTCTTGCTCATAGCCTTGACAGTCGAGCGGGCAATAATTTTGGCGCCAATTGCGGCCTGAATGGCCACTTCAAACATCTGGCGGGGTATGAGGTCTTTCATTTTCTCGACCAAATCCCGGCCCCTACTTTGGCTTATATCCCTATGAACAATTAGAGAAAGGGCATCGACCCTTTCTCCGTTAATCAAAATATCCACTTTGACCAATGGGGCAGACTGGAAGCGTAAAAATTCATAGTCAAACGAGGCAAAACCCCGACTTACCGATTTAAGGCGGTCAAAGAAATCCAACACCACTTCACTTAAAGGCAGCTCGAAGCTAAGCGCAACCTGACTGCCCATGAATTGCATTTTCTTCTGCACCCCGCGCTTTTCGATGCATAAGCCGATCACCGCCCCTAGGTAGTCTTGCGGCACCAAAATATTGGCTTGAATGATCGGTTCCAGTATATCCTCAATTTCGTGAGGCGGGGGCAGTTTGGAGGGGTTGTCAATCTGGATGGTTTCACCCTTGGAGTTGATTACCTCATATATCACAGTCGGAGCGGAGGTGATCAAGTCCAAGTCATATTCCCGCTCCAAGCGTTCTTGGATGATTTCCATGTGCAACATGCCTAGAAAACCAATCCGAAAACCAAAGCCCAGCGCTTGTGAAGTTTCCGGCTCGTATTGCAGGGCCGCATCATTCAGGTTCAGCTTGCTCAGAGCCTCGCGTAGATTTTCGTAGTCTTCCGCTTCAATGGGGAATATCCCTGCGAACACACGAGGCTGCACCTTTTGGAAACCCGGCAATGAATCCGGCGAAGGGTTGTCAGTCGTAGTGATCGTATCGCCGACCGGGGCACCAAAAATGTCTTTAATTGAGGCCACCATGAACCCAACCTCGCCAGGGCCTAAGACTTTCTTTTCCAGCCGTTTCGGCGTGAACACACCCACTTGATCGACCAGATGGCTCTTGCCAGTCGACATCACGGTTATTTTTTGCTTTTTGTATAGCGTGCCATTCTTCACCCTGACCAAAGAAACCACGCCTAGGTAATTATCAAACCACGAATCAATGATCAATGCCTGCAACGGCGCATCCGCATCCCCTTGCGGCGGTGGTATGTGTTCCACCAACTGCTCCAACACGTCAACGACACCAAACCCCGTTTTCGCGCTAATCCTTACCGCATGTTCAGCCGGTATGCCGATGATCTCCTCAATTTCATGAATGACTTTCTCCGGGTCGGCGGAAGGAAGGTCGATTTTGTTCAAAACCGGCAACACTTCCAGTCCCTGCTCCATTGCGGTGTAGCAGTTAGCCACAGACTGGGCTTCCACGCCTTGCGCCGCATCCACCACCAACAGTGCGCCTTCACAAGCAGACAAGGAGCGGGAAACCTCGTAGGAGAAATCCACATGCCCCGGCGTGTCGATGAAGTTCAAATGGTACACTTGGCCGTCCCTGGCTGTGTAATCCAGAGTCACGCTTTGCGCCTTGATGGTGATGCCACGCTCTCGCTCTATATCCATGCTGTCAAGCACCTGATTCTCCATCTCGCGGTCACTCAGACCCCCGCAGAGTTGGATAAACCGGTCGGCCAAGGTCGATTTGCCATGGTCGATATGGGCTATGATTGAAAAGTTCCTAATTTTTGTTAAATCGGTCACGGGTTCAGTCTTTTAATTTTAATGCCAGGAACTGCGATCCGCCCCTGCGTTGCACCAACATGGCAATGGATTTGCCTTTGGGCAGCCCTTTAACTATTTCATTGAATTGCTTCACATCTTTAATCACTTGGTCTTGGATGCGTAAAATGACATCGCCACGGTGTATGCCTGCATCCATGGCGGCACCGGGTTTGATGTCTTGAACTAAGACACCATTTTGTTTGATTTCCAATTGTTCCCTCTGCTCGGCAGTCAGGCCCGACACGCTAAGCCCCAAACGATCCACCTCTTTGCCGCCCGCTTCAGGTGCAGACGCGATCACTTCATCATCTTCCGGCAACGTGCCAATTTTAACCGGGATTTCTTTGTTCTGACCTTGGCGTATCACAGTCAATGTGGCATTCTCGCCAATCTTGGTGTTGCCCACCATAGGCGGCAAAGTTGAAGAGGAAACAATTTCCTGCTTGTTGTATTCCGTGATAATGTCACCAATCTGGATACCGGCTGATTCAGCCGGGCTCTTCGGCAGGACTTTTGAAACCAATGCACCTTGTGGCTTTTTCATCCCAAAAGATTCAGCCAGTTCACGGGTGACATCCTGAATTTGCACACCCAGCCATCCCCGGGACACATGCCCACTGGTTTTCAACTGATCCACCACTTTCATGGCAACTTCAATCGGGATAGCGAATGAAATCCCCATCGAACCGCCAGTCCGGCTGTAAATTTGGGAATTCACACCCACCACCTGCCCTTCCATGTTAAACAATGGCCCTCCTGAATTGCCCGGATTGATAGCGACATCCGTTTGAATAAACGGAACATAATTGTCGCTTGGCAAGCTTCGCCCCTTGGCGCTGACAATGCCGGCAGTCACCGAATGGTCAAAGCCAAAAGGTGAACCTATTGCCAACACCCATGAACCTACTTTCAAATTTTCGGAAGTCCCTAGGTTGAGGACAGGCAAGCCAGTCGCGTCTATTTTCAACAAGGCAATGTCGCTACGCTTGTCCGAGCCGACTACCTTGGCAACCAATTCCCTTCTATCCTGTAAGCGTACCACAATTTCATCTGCATCTTTAACAACATGCTGGTTGGTCAGTATGTAGCCATCCGGGGAAATGATAAAACCGGAACCCAAGGACTTCACCTCATTGGGCTGACCTCCTTCATCTTGTCCACCCGGCCCACCCGGAGGAATTCCTTCACCAAAATGTTTGAGCAATTCATCCAGAGGAATCCCCTCGGGTATGCCTAGACCTTCCGGCAACTGGGGCTTTTCGCTGGCAGACACCTTCTGCGTCGTGCTGATATTGACCACGGCTGTGTTGTTTTTTTCAACCAGTGAGGTGAAATCCGGCAAGTCCACAGCAACCGCTAACGAAGGCGCGGTCACTAAGCTTACCAATAATAGCATAAGGGTTTGCATTTTTTTTAACATAACGGTCTCCCGAGTCATCATTTGACGTAAGGTATATTGGGTAAGGGGATAGGATTTAATTGATTTTGCGCAGTATCACAGCTTGAAAGTTTTCTTGATTAGACAACCCTAAGGCTTTGAAACCAAAAAAATATAAACACAAGCCTAAAAACCCGCCTAAGACACCGGCTAAATCCGAGCTAAACAGGGACACGCCAGCAATTGCGCCAAAGAAAAATGTCAACAATGGCAATAGATAAATTCCTAACGAAATCCGGGTCAAGCCATCATCTTCAATTCCTAGCAACACTTTGTCCCCCGGAAACAAGGCTAGGTTAGAGGCAACTTTTAGCCTAAATTGTCTTCCAGCGAACAAACCGCTATTGACGGAACTGGGACAAGCCGTCTGCGTACAAGCCGAACACCCTGAGGTTTGGGTTTTGACTACCCAAACTACACCATCGCCGACTTTTTCCACATAGGCTTCTTCTTCGATCATTTCACCGAAGATTCCTGAAGATGGATGCCATCACCAATCATTTGCACAGTTTTTTCGGGCGCCTCGCCCATGACTGTCACTAAATACTTGTCCAACAGTTTCCGAGTATAAGAATTGATCGCACCGATCTTGCGTGGCTGTGCGGTGAAAATTTCGCTCATTAACTGATCGATGTAAATGGAAATTGAAGAAATGCCATCACTCAGCAAAATATGGTCGATTACCCTGTTGTTGGCCCCGCGCTTCAGTCGGGTGTAGGAAATCATGTGAAATCCATCAGGCACGCCATCCAAGGTCCAAATCAAAGATTCAGCCGGGAGCGTTTCATGCTGCTTCGTCTTCCATGTCCCATCAACAACGGTAGAAGGTGAAAGTTCTTCAGGCGGGATGGATTTTTCCAACGACAAGGAGTTGAAGACAAATTGCTCCACAACCTGCTGACCATCTATCCATTCAAATTTAAGGGGCAATTTAGTTTCAACATCTATCCACAATTTGCGCCCGTAACGTAGATCGTCTTTGGGAATTATCGACACTAAGCGGGAAGGTCTCGTCGCTACATGCTCGACATTACCCAATGAAAACGTATAGTGCTTTGAAAGCTCAGCGAGGTCGTCAGGTAGATCAAGCAAAAGGGATTGTCGCGAAGGCTTGGAATCGATTGAAATCGACTTGGTTTCAGGATAATAACAGGTGACTTTGTCAGCCGTGCGTATGACTTCTCTCATAGGAGTGTTGACAGACAACAGGCGCTCTTGCTCCACCCCGTTGCTAACCCCGTGAAATACATGCAAACTCTCAATCTGCTTGTCTTTCATATAACTTACGATGCCACGATAATTCAGCTTTGAAGCCGCTTGACGGGCATCTTTCAGCCATAACTTTGCTTCATTTTCAGAGCTGTCTGCATAGCCGTCCGTGGCGACAGAAAACATTATTAACGTTAAACTGGCAAGAAAATAAAATCGCAAGACAGCAAAATTCATGCGCAATTCCGTCATTAAACTTAGTTATTCGGCCTAGAGCCAACAACCCTGACATAGGGGAGCATCGCCGCCGAACCCGCCATGTAAGCAGTTTCGTTATGCATGACCAAATAGTCGTTAAATTGACTATCGGCTTGGTTGTCAACTTGGTCAGGAGCCACTGATGCCACTTGCCCTGCACCGGCTTGGCTATTAGCCGCCGTTTGAAACACATCACTGTGGTCATTCACTGACTTGCCTACAATCACTGCCACCAACGCCAATGAAGCTGCAAGCCCTAGAGTGACTATGCTAGATCGCGCACTGATGGCTGGTCGCAAAGCCTTAGGAGCCAGTACCGTCGGCTCTTGCGTAATCGCAAGACTGACTCTTGCGGCAAAATCCTTATCTGCCAGCAAGCCGTTCCCAGCCGAACGCATCACATCGCCCATTAAATTGTACCGTGCCCAAGTTGCTTTCAACTCTGCGTCGGTAAGCATTGTATCTATCAAACGTGGATTGTCACGCCCGTCTAAATCGGAGTCCATAAGCATGGATATCCGCATTCTCGATTCCTTATCTTGGTCCGTCATAACATTCACCTTTACCCGGTTAAAGATTTAATTTTTTTGTCTATGGCCTCACGAGCACGAAAAATACGTGAACGGACTGTCCCCACCGGACACTCCATTACCTCCGCAATTTCATCGTAGCTTAGGCCATCCATTTCTCTTAAGGTTATTGCCGTCCGCAATTCGCCCGGCAATTCGTCAAGAGCCAACTGTATTGTCCTACCCAACTCTTCACTGAGCAGTATTCCTTCAGGAGTCTCCTGATCTCTGAGACTGTTCTCACCCTCGAATTGTTCCGCGACTTCCATTTCAATTTCATCGTCAGTCGGTCGGCGTGACCGGGCAGCGATGTGATTTTTGGCGGTATTGATGGCAATTCGATAAATCCAAGTGTAAAAAGCACTGTCGCCACGAAAACTCGCCATCGCCCGATAGGCTTTGATGAAGGTTTCTTGGGCGATATCCTGCGCCTCATGCGGATCACGCACATAGCGGTTGATGAGTTGGATGATCCTGTTTTGGTACTTCAGGACTAGCAAATCAAAGGCTTTTTTTTCGCCTTTTTGAACCCTTCTGACCAATTCCTCGTCGACCACTTCTACCATGGCAGTCATTTCAAACCCAGCCAGGTAGTGCGCAGTGAATTAAAATGCCGCGCCATAAAAAAGCGGGGAATTGGCATATTGTGTGAGGATGGCATCAATGCTCAGGAAATTTGGTTATTGGTTTTTGGAAGCAACAAGTCATTTTAGGGTACATTATCTTCTTTTCCGGGCTAACGTTCAATCTTGAACAACTTTCTTGTAGGATGCAACAAAAAAGAGATGACAAAATTATGAATGCAAAAAACCACATGTATGATGTATTAATCATCGGCAGCGGTGCCGCCGGGCTAAGCTTGGCTCTACGCTTGGCAGACCATACCCGTGTGGCGGTCATTTCCAAAACATCCCTCAACGAGGGCAGCACCTTGTATGCCCAAGGCGGGGTCTCTGCTGTCATGGACGAACAAGATTCCATCCAAGCACACTTCGATGACACTTTGATCGCCGGTGCGGGGCTATGCCATCCTGACGCTGTCCGACTGGTGGTGTCTCACGGCAGGGATTGCATCGAGTGGTTGCAAGCGCGGGGGGTGCCTTTCACTGAAGAGACCTGGGATGACGGAAGTTCAAGACTGCATTTGACCCGCGAAGGCGGACACTCGCATCGCCGCGTGGTTCATGCCGCCGATGCGACCGGCAAAGCCATTGAAACGTCGCTGGAACAACATGCCCGACAACACCCAAACATCGAATTGTTCGAATACCATAATGCAGTCGATTTGATTACTGCCAAAAAACTGGGGGGCCAAACTCAACGCGTTTTGGGTGTCTATGTTCTCGACAACCGGGAACATCGGGTCAAAACCATGCGTGCCCGCATCGTGGTGCTGGCCACGGGCGGGGCGAGCAAGGTTTATCTCTACACCAGCAATCCCGATGTGTCCACGGGTGATGGAATGGCGCTGGCGTGGCGGGCCGGGGCTAGAATCGCCAACATGGAATTCATCCAATTCCACCCCACCTGCCTGTTTCACCCCCATGCCCGTTCTTTCTTAATCAGTGAAGCGGTGCGCGGCGAAGGCGGGAAATTGCTATTGCCTGACGGAACCCGCTTCATGGTCAAATTCGACCCTCGCGAAGAACTGGCTCCCCGCGACATAGTGGCCCGTGCCATCGACCACGAAATGAAACGTTTAGGCATAGACTGCGTATACTTGGACATCAGCCATAAGGGCGCTGAATTCATTACGAGCCATTTCCCCACCATTCACGCAAAATGTCTGGAATTCGGCATCGACATGACCCGCCAACCCATCCCCGTGGTGCCGGCTGCCCATTACACTTGCGGCGGGGTATTGACCGATAGCCAAGCCCGCACCGACATACCCGGCTTATATGCCATAGGCGAGGTGGCTTGCACCGGCTTGCATGGAGCCAATCGCATGGCCAGCAACTCGCTGCTGGAATGCCTAGTCTATGCCAAGCAAGCCTGTGAAGACATTAAACAAATCCTGCCTGACTCCCCTATTCCGCCTGAATTGCCGGAATGGGACGAATCCAAGGTCAGCGATTCGGACGAGGAAGTGGTGGTATCCCACAACTGGGACGAATTGCGCCGTTTCATGTGGGATTATGTCGGCATAGTCCGCACTGACAAACGGCTGGAAAGGGCGATGCGACGGACAGAATTACTGAAGCAAGAAATCGCGGATTATTACGGTCATTTCCGCGTGACCAGCGATTTGCTGGAATTGCGCAATCTGGTGACCGTTGCCGAACTCATCATTCGCTCGGCACAACTTCGCAAAGAAAGTCGTGGTTTGCACTTCACCTTGGACTACCCGGAAACCAATGATAGCCAAACGCCGAAGGATACCGTGTTGGAGCCAGATTCAGTGAATTAGCTCGGTTTTGCCGATTGAATACATTATTGATAGACCAATGATTATTGGGCGGTCGAGGCTTCTTGGGCTTGGGTGATGGATTAATAACGAGAAGGTCAGTAGGTCACTGACGACGCTTGGGCTGTGTGCAGCGGGCGCTTTTCCTGATAGCGAACTTTTTCCGGGGCAATCCGACGGGTCGGCTGCCGAGGCCGGGCATCACGTCGGAGATTTTGAACGACGACGCGCTTGATCCCCGGTCAATTTTCGACCGGCGCCAACAGCTTGGCTAATCACAATGGAAGATGGTAACTTTGCGTCCATTGATAATGTACGCGATAAGCCCTAACAAAATCCAAATAGTTATAGCTAGATTGGCCGTGCATTGGATCAGCAATCAATATTTCACCCTTGGTAGTCACGCCATGGATTACCACCAAATGCCAGCCAATAAAATAGCGCATACAGGCCAGTATTGGATTGCCGTTTTCCATGTGTTGCAACAAAACCTCCTTAGGCAAAATGCCAATAGTCTCAATGTAATCCAACCCAATATGGGCCATGGCCTTCAACGGGCTACACACCTGATCAAAATTATCGCCATGCACCGAACGGGCGAAATCAATTTGCGAAACGGAAAAGCGCGGAGTGTAGAAACGTTTGACGGAAACCGCAATAGCGGCCCAGCAAAGCAATTTTCCTTCCTGGGCGTCCATCTCAAAGGGCAAAATTTTATCAACTAACATCATTGGATTGAAAGTAGTCTCTTCTCGATCATCACATTGACCAAATCCACGCAATCGCACATAGCTAGATTTAATGCGTTTGATAATCGCAGCAGACCCATGGGTTGACTTAACTGTTCCATGCATTGCTGTTCATCTTTAGTCAACTTTAAAGGTTTCAAATATCGCTTGAAATGAACTTGCCATTGATCGTAATCAGACTTGACATAATTGATAGCGCGGCTGGCAGCCACCCTATATTTGCCGATATGCTCGGCATTCGGCTTATTCAATTCATTGGTAATAGGATAGACCCTCCCTTCGTAGATTAATGTTTGAACATCCCATTTCAAACAAGACCAATATAATTCACGCGGAGAGGCAGGCAACTCTATGCCGCATTGATGGTCGGTACATATGCATTGAATTGAAGCAAAATCAATTTGCGGAAACCACTCGGCAACCATTCCCACAATCAGTTGGTTCAAGCGCATATACGCAGAACCTGAAAACGGCAATAATCCCGCCGCCTTATCATTGCCCAACATCAGGCTCCATCCTGCCTGGGAAATGCAAATAGTCGGCTGGTCGCTTGGTGCAATGCGTTTAAAAGGAATGCAACGGGTGTAGGGTGAAACATCATAACCTAACTTAAATGCCGCATCCAATAATTCCCTACTAAGCTTGGCTGAAATTTCTTCAACATCTGCCTCTTTATTGGACAGCGGGCGGGCAAGAGCCGCCTGCGCTACGCGAGGTGCAAGTGCTTCCGGCAGTGGCTGGGAAAGCCAGTGGATACAAGCTCGCAGCCAGCATACAAAGGCATGTTTATGGTTGCCTTGTAGATTATTCAACTGCGCAAAGCAAAGGTTTACATAGAGTAAGTCGCTTTCATTGCGAAGTTGGTAATTGATGAAAAACCCTCGCTGATAGTAAAGTTCGGCCTGTGGGTAGTCACCTAGTTTTTTATAAATCCGTGCTTGATTCAAGCAAT
The DNA here is from genome assembly GCA_903859815.1 of uncultured Methylococcaceae bacterium. Taxonomy (GTDB): domain Bacteria; phylum Pseudomonadota; class Gammaproteobacteria; order Methylococcales; family Methylococcaceae; genus Methylumidiphilus. Next base: position 118,747 of record CAIOOA010000067.1, read on the forward strand.
TGATGTAAATCAAATGCCAATCTGGCTCAGATAATTGTTGCAAATGACCTTCTATTTCCTTTTCCAATGCAAGTGCTTCATCTATCTGATTAAGTCTGAGTTTGTTTAATGCTGAAATGTTAAGCAAATATAAGTAAAGCCGAGGATATTCATAGGAGTTAAAATATTTTCGCGCCAAGTTGAAATAGGGTTCTGCCAGTATCGCCTTATTATTCATCACTAAACCCCAGGCTTTGCTTTGGTATAATGAAGCTTTAACCACATCTGGCAAGGAGTCTTCTGGCAAACTGCCCTGTGCCGCTCGATTGAAATCCATTAAAGCAATCGAGATGTTTTGCTTTTGAACTTCTACTAAAGCAGCTTGTAAGGGAGATAAAAGCTCAGCATGAATACCATCAAGTATCGCAAACGCTATTTCATAAGCTCCTTCAGCAAATCTCAACCCAGCCTGCTGTTGCAGGAATTCCACATCTTGCTTGTAACGTTGCAGTTGATAATACACTTGCAGATGCTCTTCACAGTCTGGCATCGTCATCGGTAGGCAAAGTTCGCCGCGGCAACGGCAATTTGGGGAAATTAGTATTTTGCCATTTCTTAATTGAAGATAGTCAAATTGAACGGTTGAATGAAATTGGCTGCTATTTCCTTCATCCTGCAATATACTAGCGTTAATAATACCGGGCATTGAAAAGCCAGCAAATCTATCTTTTATATCGGCACAGTGATTTTGCAATAAAATTTCAAAGCCAGGTAAGGTCGGCAACTTTTCCAAGCTTGCATCCAACCTTAAAAGCAAGCCAACTTGAAAGCCATACTCAAACCCAGCATCACTCAGAAGCTTGAGCAAATGAACATTTTCCATACCCCAAAAGGCATTCTCTAACGGGGCCACAACGAATAAATTTCGTATATTCTGTCCTTGAATCTTGGAGATTAAGACACGAGCAAACTGAAAAGCTGAGATAAAGTTACGGTCTCCCTCGCTTTCATTGTCAATCAGTTTGCCCACGGTATCGGCATAATGAATCGCTCCCTCCAAATCTGTATATAAGATCGGCTGTATGGCTTCAGGCGGGGGCAAGTCTAATTGCGAACCCCACTCACGCGCCAACCAATGCCCACGCCATGGGCCTAAACTCAAATCTGCAAACAGACACTCCAATCCAAGATTATCGACACCGATCATCTTGGCCAATTCTTGAAAAGAATTCAAATGCCAAGCATTTAAAACTCGCGTTCCATGCCTGCGAACTATGTGAACAGCATCCTCATCATGGACCGGAACAAATTTCAAATCACAGTTGTTCGCCATTTTTTGATCCAGCGCATAATCCGTTCATATAAAGTATCGAATGATGCAGTCCATCAAGCTCTAATAGATTATCAATTTTTCGGTCATAAAACCCACCGAGGTTGATCACCCCCATACCCAAAGCAGTAGCTGTCAAATTAATGTTTTGGGCAACATGACCTGCCTCAAACAGACAGAAGCGATATCCTTTATTGCGATATTTAAATACCGAGCGTTGAAAAATTGCAGTAATAAAAATTAGCAAAGATAAGTTTTCCGCCAAATGGGATTGAAACTCAACAAAAGCTTTCGATATTTGCTTAGTATAATTACCTGGTTTAATGAAGTGCAATGCATTTAGTGAAGGTGAAAAATGATAAATACCTTCTTCCAAGCCTTTAACGTGACCACCATTATAAAAATATAACTCTAGAGGGTATAATCCTCCACCCGATGGCGCACTTCGAAAAGGACGGCGAACGTATGGATTGTTTTTGTTATCGCGAGTTTCACCATAAGCTAAATGTAATATCGTGCGCAATTGCTCTAAGGAAATATGTTCTGGCTTGAATTCTCGCGGGGTCACGCGTGAAAGTACAATATCGGAAAATTTTCGATCTATCGGGGATAAAGTATTGGGTAGTGGGATTGGCGGGAAATTATTATAAGGCAAGGATTCATACAAATTCTCCATTTCTGCAAGGACTTGTTCGCTTGTCAAGGCTACATCATAACGGCCAGTCTTGGAACTTTCATGGAATTGTTCCCATGACATGTCAGCAGAATCCGTATCCAGTTCGGTATTTTTCCATAATGTATCTAGCATTGGACAGCCTTTGTTTAAATGGTTGAAATGTGCCCGTTTAGTTTAGGACATAGCGTCAAGAGAGTGGACTGCTATTGCAAAAGACTTGTCATGATTGTTTGCAACCATAGCCAATAGCAGGCTTAGCTATCAAGGAAACGGATGCGGAAAAGGGTAATCGCCGATGGCTGGATCAATTCCCGCGTAGCCTAGCTTTTGTGGAATGTTCCATAATCGTTTACCACCTAATGGACGGTGATGGAAGCCCATGAATAAAGGATGGTAGCCTGGAATCAAACCCCGTAAGACATGCATTCCAAGAAATTTAATATCCGGTGAGGTGATATCAGAGACTAGCGCCCGATAACCGGTTTCGTTTATGCGAGCAACCATTCGCTCCAAACTTAACTTAGGGTCGCCCAAGTCGAAATCCGGTAGTTCATTATAGTCTTTGAAATCTTGCGAAGCAAAGAGAAACTCAGCGTGACAAGTCACGGCAGGGTTAACCCAAAAGTTGACATGGTCAACTTGCCCAGTAATATTATCATACTCTGGGTGTGCTGCTATGCGCGGGAGCTCAGCCTTAATTTGATAAGCATAACGCTCGGTGTGTGCGAGTTCTTCCAATGCTTTTCGGATCGCTTCCTCAGCGCTCAGGGCAACTGAAGCGGACACTACAATCGGTACAAAATCGCCTGAATGCCGTGCGACGGCCATCACCGATGGAATCCCCGTTTCATTGCTGATGTCCATCAAATAAACCTTATAATTCACCGCTTGAAAGCGTTTAATTAAATCGAGATTAGCCGCAGAAAGAGTTTCTTGCCGGATTTGCGGTCGAGATAAGTGAGCTTGCCATGTAATCATAAAGCAGTCTCGCTCAATCACCTCACACAAAGCACCGATGGCAGCTTCCGCATAGCTACAGTGACAGGATAAGCCAGTTGATATCGGTTGTGTGATCGGTGTCTCTTCACCGTTCTCATAAAAGAAATAGGGGACATAAACCATTGAAGCAGGTACATGTGTAACGCTATTGGTAAATAGGTCACGAGCAGGAACCCACCTGACTTTAGAGGACTTCAGGAAAGGGTCAAACATAAAAGCTTCAAAGCTGTGTTGAAGGTTCGAATACAGCACGAAGTCTTCGGGATCAACACAATCGAATGGGGCTTGATCAAACGAAGCGAGCGGAAAAGCCTCTTTGTCATAAATAGCAGCGCAGTAGCGCTCGATAGCCTCACCTATCGTCTTTGCTAAAGCCATATCGCGCCGAATTGATGCCCCTCCCCCGACGGCAAAATTGCGGTATTCGCCAAAAGCTTCGGTATTAGCTGCCGTGCAGTTGAAACGGAAAAAACGCGGGGAGTCAGTCTCGGCGGGATGTTCCCGAACATTGCCAATGATTCCAACCTTATTGTCGAAAATATAAGGTAGGGCATCGCTTAGTCGGCTTAAGGGAGTGCTAACTTCAATTTTCATAGTTCCCAACGGTCTGGCGAATTTCATCCCAATCTTGACTTGAAGTCAGCCGCTTGTAAACATTGACCAAAGGAACATCATGCAAGCCGCTGCAAATTGGACAACGTGGTGCTTTAAGTAGCTTGCGGCGGGTCATGCTGCCCCCCAATAAATCCATCTCGCACAAGGTTCCAACCTCCCATTGAATATTCGATTTGAATTTTATCAAATCAAATTGCGCTACAGCCGCCAACACCTTCAGCATGGATTGGTGGTAGGCCACCACTTTTTGTCCTGCAAATGCATATTTCTCTGTTTGCCTACGTTCTTCAAAAGAAGAGTTTTGCGAATTCTGTCGGGCCTTCAAACAGGCAAAGCAGGCTGTTTCGTGAGGTATGACAAGGGGCCCAGCATAACCGACCATATTTTGCAACAATACGGGATAAAAACTTAGGCCAGACTCCACCGCAAATTGATTCCAGCGTTCCAGCAAATAAAAACTACCAAACTCGGAAGCCGCAACCACGAAGCCAAAATTAAAAATCTGCACTGCATCTCCGGCAAAAACCTCGTCCTCTGATATGATTTTGTTGCTTAGTTTTTGCCAAAACTCCGATGTCAATTGATGATTGGCATCGAAATTATCAATATTGCGCAACATCGGGTCATCGACAATGCAGTAATTATCCAACCCTTCGTTCAGCATTACCTGTAACAATTCTTGAGTGAGTTGGTTTATGCCAACAAATACCCAGCATTTTTCATTTAATATGGATGCAATCTGCTGTTGATGCAAATTGAAATGCCAATAAAAAATGTCTTGAGCACTTTCCTCAATGATATTACCCCGCTCCATTCCATCGGATTGCATCAGCAAAAAACGCTTTTTGATTAAATGATCTATAAGGTTTGAAATTAATGGCCTTATTGGGCCGGTAAACAATGTCAGCAGATCGTCGGCACTACGTGGTTGCTGGAGCAAGGCTTTTTGAATGACTCGAATGATAAGAAGAGCGTTCTTATCCGGTATGAGCATTTGCTCCAAACCCCTCTTAAGAATGATGCCATCATCTTGCTCGATGACTTGTATAGGCAGAATAATCAGTTTTTGGTCCATCGTCTATCCATAATAAATCATTTGATTAATGTAATAAATGAAGTGGTTCGATGCATCAGCATTAAACGCATGCAGGATGGCTTAATGTGCCTCGTGAAAACGATCAAATATAAGTCCTTGTTGCCATTCATTCCAAACGAATGACAACAAGGAAGTCAATGCAATTAAACTTATGCTGCCCGCAAAACGGCGACAGCCGTGCAGCAGCAAGCTGGGGTGCAGGTACAGCAACAGCAGGCACCTCCCACGACCGGGGAGTTAGAAGAACCGTACAAACTATGCTTTCTGAATGCCTCCTCAATCGAGTTAAGGTCACGCACATTCAATTTGTCAGTACGAACGGTGTTATTTTTCCATGCCAATGCATACAAATCCCCTTCCAGCAATTGGCGCGCGTTCTCAGTCAGAATCGAACTGTCTTCACCTTCTAATAGATTGGTGATGGGATTGTCAAACTCTGGAATGTCTCTAAAAGAAGCCATGTCGTATACCCCAAAAAAATGAATTATTAACAACGTAGATACCCCTGAGCTTAGAACCGACCTGACGCGACGCGATGGACTAAGGCAAAGTCCCTGTAGCTTGATGTAAGGCATGGTTTTCTAAGACCCACTAAAATTCTACACTATTTTTTTCCATCAGAGCAACAATTTATTTACCCAATCTAAACAATTGAATTCTTTGAATAACAATGCTTTTTTCTCGCGCCCCGTTTACCGGGAAGCCCAAAACCCACCTAATTTCGAGCATTGGTCAAAACTCCGCCGTTACTTTGCAGATGGAGTTCATCAGACCTAATTCTGAAGATCGCCATTGCTGCCGAGACCGGGCTAGTCCCGAACTTCAAGGGGTTTGAGCGGGTACTGGAACAATTGCTGGAGGCGGCGCACTTGCCAGAGCATAAGTCTGTCAATGGAACGCTTCATGAACCGATTGAAGGTGTTAGCATGGCTTACACCTTCGAAAATCCAATAGCAGAAAGCCAACACAAGACCAATATTTCGAAATATTCGGCAACCGTGGGATTTACCAGAACGGATGGTTTACAGGCACTGTGCCTAGGACACCTTGGGAACCAAAGCCACGGGCGAAGTTAAATTAGGACAAATGGGAATTCTATGACAACCGATCTGACTTCAGCCTAGCCAAGGATTGGGCTACGTAAATCTCGAACAAGAGCGGCAAACCGACTTACGTCTATAACTTCTAGGGGAGTAAACGCTCTATTCGGTTAATGCCGCCAAACCCCTGTCGCCGGGCAAGAACAGTCTCCGTTTCGAGTTTGCCTATGATGGCGGTGGATTAGGCAAAGGGGGGTTGGCATACTCTTCGTGATCGGCAAACAGGTCGCTCAGGTACGTATAGATCAGATGCAGCCGATGATTTTCTTATCCGGCGAGACAGCCGATGTCGGCGAAGATGATGCCACGCCGGTGACAGAAAATTACAATGAACCGGACATCCAGTTCACCGGCACGATTCGGCAGGTGACAGTGGCTTTGCAACCAGTTTCATAGAGCTTTGTTCTAAAGCCTGAGTCAATTCAGTGTCATCACCCAATTTGTACCTCCGCAATGGATCGTTCAAAAGCTTACACTGGCATAATCCTACATTTACTTTCCATCTTCCAAAGCGAGAAGTGATGAGGCTTTCCAAGCATTCACAACCTAATTCAGTGGAATCCGATTATACTAAGGCATAATCCAATTGAATTGCCAGCTTTGCAACCATCATGTTAACTGTTTTAATCGTCGATGACGCGCCGGAAAATCTGTCGATACTCAATGATTTGCTGCGGCCTTATTACCGAGTGCGCGTGGCAAACTCCGGCATTCGCGCATTGCGAGTGGCTAACAGCGAACCCAAACCGGATTTGATCATGCTCGATGTGATGATGCCGGGCATGGATGGTTACGAAGTCATCACCAAGCTAAAGGACGACCCAAACACCACCGATATCCCAGTCATTTTTGTCACCGCTTTGGAAAGCAGTGCCGATGAAGAGCGCGGCCTCATGCTGGGCGCAGTCGACTACATCACCAAACCGCTACGCCCTGCGATCGTCATACAAAGGGTAAAAACCCATTTGGAGTTGAAGGCCGCCCGAGACTGGCTAAAAGACCGCAATGCGGTGCTTGAAGCTGAAGTGGAACGACGAATGGAAGAAAACCTACTGATACAAGATGTCAGCATCCGAGCATTGGCGCATTTGGCCGAAATCCGCGACTTGGAAACAGGCAATCATTTGCGCCGCACCCAGGGCTATGTTCAGGTTTTAGCCATGCACTTGAAATCACATCCGCGCTTCAGCAATTTCCTGACCCCACGCAACATTCAGTTGCTGCTCAAATCCGCCCCGTTGCACGATATTGGAAAGGTGGGCATACCTGACCACATTCTCCTTAAGCCCGGAAAGCTGACGCCAGAGGAACATGAGATCATGAAAACCCATAGCCAAATGGGTTATTTTGCACTTGAGCAAGCTGAGAAAGATGCCGAGCGGCCCATTGATTTTCTTGCAATTGCCAAAGACATCGCCCTTTGCCATCATGAAAAATGGGATGGCTCAGGCTATCCTGCTGGCTTGGCAGGGGATGCGATTCCGATTCCTGCCCGCTTGATGGCTCTAGCCGATGTCTTTGATGCCATCATTTTTCAGCGGGCCTACAAACCGCCTTTGCCATTCGAGCAGGCGCTTGATTTCATTAAGGAAAAACGGGGAAGCCACTTCGACCCTGATGTCGTCGATGCGTTCTTGGCCTGCTTGGATGAATTTCAGTCCATCGCAAAGCAAAATGCCGAAGTGAGTGACAACCTCAAGGCTGTCTATTCGGACAGCCCTGATGTGGATGACTTAAAACCTCTCGATCAAATTTCATGAAATCCTTGCGGGCCACTAACAACAGGTTCTCCCGCAGTTTTTCTTGGACAATCGCCTTACTTATTGCCCTCAATCTGATTTTCGCCGTTTATGTTTGGTCGGAAAAGCAGATTGACCGAGCGCATCATCAAAGGTTTGAAACATTTTTGCTGGCCGACGAACTGCATCAATCTTCGGATGACCTGACTCTGATGTCCCGCCTCTATGTTGCAACGGGCAACCCTGCCTATAAGCAGTACTACCAAGAGATTCTGGATATCCGTGATGGCAAAAAGCCCCGGCCTGAAGGCTATAAGGAAATTTACTGGGATTTTGTTTTAGCCAATGGCGAACAGCCAAGCTCGGATGACGCAAAAGCCATTCCGATTATGGATTTGATGCGAGAAGCAGGGTTAACCGCACAAGAATTGCAAAAAATGGAGGAGGCCAAGTTAAATTCGGACAAGCTCGCGGTCACCGAAATCGAAGCGATGAAATTATCCGAATCCACTGGCCCTCAAGCCAAAGGCAACCGTGCCAAAGCTTTGCAAATGCTGCAAGATAGTCAGTATTTCCAAGCCAAAGCTTCGATCATGCGCCCTATAGAAGACTTCCGCTGGATGATGGACCAACGCACGCAGGCAGCGGTAAAAGATGCCGAAACTATTGCCTTGGTTTACCGATTTGTATTCATCAGCTTTGGCCTTGGGCTAATGTTGGCGCTGTGGCGGACCAATGCGGCATTGCGCAGCACATTGGGAGGGGCAGTCGATGAAATTCATGCGAATATCGCCAGAATTGGCAGCGGGGACTTTGCTTCCAATATTCCCATTGCCAAGGGTCAGGAAGACACGGTGATGGGCTGGCTGGTGGAAACACAAAACAATTTGCAACGCCTAGACCTTGCAAAGAAAGATGCGGACAAAGCTGCAAGGGATTCGGAACGGCTAGAAAGTGAATTGCGGAGGCAAATGATGGAGTCGCTGCCAGGAATATTTTATATGTTTGACCGTGACGGGCAATTCTTGGCATGGAACAAAAATTTCGAGAAATTCACCCAACGCCGTCCCGAGGAACTCGCGCGCACCCATCCACTGGATTTATTCGACGGAAGCGAAAAGCCATTGTTTGAACAAAAGATTCATGCTGTTTTTGAATCCAAGATACAAGCATCCGTGGAAGCCAATATTCTAAGCAAAGATGGAAATCGCAATCTCTTCTTTCTAACGGGTTCATTCATCGACTTCGGGGGCAAAGAAGCTCTGATTGGCACGGGGGTCGATATATCCGCCCGCAAACAAGCCGAAGAAGCATTACGGCAAAGCGAAGAAAACCTTAAGCGCGCCCAAGCGGTGGGCGAGGTCGGGAGTTGGTATCTGCATATCCAAAGTGATCGCTTGGAATGTTCAGACGAGACTTATCGCATCTTTGGCTTTCCTTTGCTAAACCCTGTGACCATGGAAAGCTTTGCCGCCTGTGTCCACCCGTTGGATCGCGAATCCGTTAGCAAAGCATGGCATGAAGCGTTTGCCGGGGCAGCCTTTGACATCGAACACCGCATCATCGTTGCCGGGGAAACGCGATGGGTGCGTGAACGCGCCCAGATCGAACGTGACCCAATGGGCCGCGCACAGGTCATTGTGGGCATGGTCCAGGATATTACTGACCGCAAGCAAACCGCTTACGAGTTGGAACGGCATCGTCAACATCTGGAGGAACTGGTTCTCGCCCGCACAACGGATTTGAGCAAGGCAAAAGAAACGGCGGAAGCCGCCAGTCGCGCCAAGAGTGCATTTCTGGCCAATATGAGCCACGAAATCCGAACCCCCATGAATGCCATTATTGGCTTGACCTATTTATTACGAAAGGAAATCACCGACCCTAAAGCCCTCGATCAGTTGGTCAAAGTCGGGGAAGCAGCCCAGCATCTGTTGCACATCATCAACGACATCCTCGACTTGTCGAAAATCGAAGCTGGGCGAATGACTTTGGAAGAAACCGACTTCTCCCCGGCACAGGTCATCGATCATGTCTCCAGCATGATGGGGGAACGGGCTGCGGCCAAAGGTTTGCGTTTGGTGCATAATATCGATCCCGCAGTCCCAACTCGGCTGGTGGGAGATCCTCTTCGCCTTGGGCAAATCCTGTTGAATTTCACTAGCAACGCCATCAAATTTTCCGAACAAGGACAAATCGCTGTCCGGGCTTACTTATCTGAGGACTATGGCTCATCCGTGCTGTTTCGCGTGGAAGTTGAAGACCAAGGCATTGGATTGAACCCGGAGCAACTGTCGCGACTTTTCAAAGCATTTTCCCAAGCGGATAATTCCACCACTCGCAAATTTGGCGGAACTGGCTTGGGACTCGTGATTGCAGAGAGACTGGCAGGGTTGATGGGGGGCGAGGTGGGTGTGGAAAGCCAGGAAAATGTCGGCAGCACCTTTTGGGCCAACATGCGATTGTCCAAAATCATAGCACCGGATCTGGAATCCTCCGACGAAACTGAGGTGCCGCCACAGCAAATCCTATCGCAACACTACCGAGGCGCAAGGGTGTTGCTGGCAGAGGATGACCAAATCAATCAAGAAGTGGCTAGGGAATTATTGCAAGATATAGGTCTCAGCGTCGAGGTGGTGAATAACGGTCAACAAGCCGTGGAACGCGTCATGGCTGATGATTTCGCTTTGGTGTTGATGGACATACAAATGCCAATAATGGACGGGCTGGATGCAACTCGTGCCATCCGACGGCTGCCGGGAAAGGGCGACTTGCCAGTGATTGCCATGACTGCAAACGCCTTTAAAGAAGACCGGGATGTCTGCTTGGAAGCAGGCATGAACGACCACATCGGCAAGCCAGTTGACCCAGAAAAACTATTTGGCATTTTGCTGCGCTGGCTACCGGCAACAGCAATAACCGGCTTGGAATGGACTAAGCTTTCCCCCATTGAGCAGGATGACGCAGAACTACGCTTTGCTTTGGCCCATACCCACGGTTTGAATAGTGAGGATGGACTAAAAAGAGTGAATGGCAAATTGCCCAATTACATCCGCTTGCTAAGAATGTTTGTGGACAACCATGCCGACGATATAGCCGTCTTGCGCGCCCATCTAGGTTTGGGGGAAAATGTCGATGCACTTCGAGTCGCCCACTCGCTAAAAGGTGCCTCCGCAACCATAGGGGCCGAGTCCCTGCGTCAACGGGCATTTGAATTGGAAATGGCATTACGCGAAGAATGGGAAGGGGAAGAGATCGAAATCCGTATCAATGCCGTTGAAAATGAGCTTAGAGCCCTATTATCGGCACTCCAGCCACTGCAAACAGAGGAAGACACGGACAAATTATCTGTCTCTAGCTTGGATTGGCCGAAAGTGAGAATAATATTGAAGGAACTGAACTCGGCATTAGCCGGGGATGATGCCAAGAGCAACGATATATGGCGTGATTATGCCCCAATGCTGGAAGCCGCTTTGGGTCATGCCGCGACCCCATTGCGGCAGGCCATAGAAAAGTACGATTACGACCAAGCCCTAAAAATACTCAGCAATATCGAGTAGAACCTGAGCCAATCACTCGAAACAAAATACTCAATCAAGCTGTCAAAACATAATTGACTGCGAATAAGTTGGCGTTTGCCGCATCGTACCCCTATAATTTCCACTGCAAAGATTGTCTTATGTTTACAAGGTTTCGGGTGCTGACTAGTCGGAACACCCTCTCGCGGAATTTTCCGCAACCTGTTGGGGAGGCCCATGCATTTTGAAGAGTCGAGGTTACGCCAATGTTTAAAGCATTGATCGGTCAATCGCCTAATTTCGAGGCGATGCTCAGAAGTGCAAAAATGGTGGCGGCGACTGACGTAACCGTATTGATATGCGGCGAAACCGGAACCGGCAAGGAATTGCTGGCTAAGGCGCTGCAAAACCACAGTCCGCGAGCTAAAAAACCATTCATCACCTTAAATTGCGCCGCCTTGCCTGAATCTTTGGTTGAATCCGAACTGTTTGGGCATCGCCGGGGAGCATTCACCGGAGCGGTTGCAAACCAAACGGGTCGCTTGCAAGCGGCTGATGGTGGAACCCTATTCATGGACGAGGTCGATTCCTTGCCCCTGCCCGTCCAAGCCAAATTATTGCGCTTCCTTGAAACGGGCGACATACAACCCGTTGGCGACACCCTCTCGCAACGGGTGGATGTGCGCATCATCGCCGCCACCAACATCAATTTAGAGGAAAAAATCGCCGCTGGCGAGTTCCGCAAAGACCTTTACTATCGCCTCAATGTCGTTCCTTTGGAAATACCGCCATTGCGCGAGCGCATGGGTGACATTCAACTGCTGCTGAATCACTTCATACGACATTTTGCCGCCGCACACAAGCTACAAGCCCCCACCTTGGCCAATCGAACCATGGCCCGCTTGCTGGAGCATGACTGGCCGGGGAATGTGCGCGAACTGCGCAATGTCTGCGAACGGCTTTGCATTTTATTGGCAGGCCGACAAATTGAAGAGGACAACTTACCAGACGAAATTGCCAAGAACAATCGCGCAATGGGCGAGTTCATCCTACCGGAGGAAGGGGTGGAATTGGAGCAAATAGAAATCGACCTCATCCAACAAGCCTTGGATCGCACTCAAGGCAATCGAAGCAACAGCGCCAAATTGCTTGGCATCTCACGGGATACACTGCTGTACCGAATGCAAAAATATAATCTGCGATAATGGAAAAACTGGGCGGAAGGCTTATTTGCCTAAGCCGCGCTTTGATTTATGATAACCTAGGATTGGAGCGTCAAAGCTTGCTTTGACAGGTGAAGAGAGCATTGCCTATTCAAACCCAGGTCAAAGCAAGCTTTGACGCTCCGTTTTAACATCCTTGCGTCACATCAGTTATGTTAATATCACTATTAAACCCATTAGGAAAATCATCATGAGCCTACTCGCAAGACATCCTATCATCACCTTTAGCCTCGGCGTTGCCGCCGGTTATCTGATTCACAAATACCGCAAAGAAATCATTGATGCGGGTAATTCAGCCACCGAAAAAAGCAAAGAATTTGTTTTGCACCAAAAGGAAAACCTAGGCGATATCCTCGCTGAAACCAAAGAGGGCGACGAACCGCTCACTGACGCTTAACTGCATGACAAGCCAGTCTAAGCTTGACTGGCTTGTGTTTCCCTATTTGGCTTCGAACTGCCAACATGAATGTTCCAATCCAACTTTTCCATTGCCCATCTGCCGTCAACGGCCTTCATATCAAACGTCAACTCCAAATATTAGCCATCCTCCTAATTATCGGGCTTTTGCCCTCATTGACGGCGGCTGCCACGATTGACTTGGAATTACCCAAGACCGGGTTGACGGCTGAAGAGTTAGCGGTCGTGGTCAACGATGACGACCCGCAAAGCCTAGCCATCGCGGAATATTACCGGGTAAAGCGGGGAATACCAGAGGCCAACATCCTCCATGTGCATTTTGCCAGCAACGGACCCAACTTGCCGCAGTCCACATTCAATCGGATAAGAAATGCTGTGTTGGGGCAAACCCGCCCCAACATCCAAGCTTATGCGCTGGCATGGACCAAACCCTACCGGGTGGACTGCATGTCGATCACCTCGGCCTTTTCGTTTGGATTCGACAAGGATTATTGCTCGAAAACACTCTGCGCCCCCACCAAAGCCTCTGAATATTTTGACAGCCCCAGCCACACCCCTTTTGACAGCCATGGCATCAGGCCAAGCATGTTGTTGGCGGGAAATACGTTGGCAGAGGTCAAACGCCTGATTGACCGTGGCGTAGCTTCCGATCACCGCTACCCGACTCACACGGGTTATCTGCTCAACACCAGAGACAAAGAAAGATCGGTTCGTGCAGCCTTCTTCCCCGAAACAATTAAAGTACTAGGGCAAGCTTTTCATCTGGTACGACTGGATGCCGATCAGATTATTGATAAGCAAGACGTGCTTTTCTACTTTACTGGCTTGAAACAGGTGGAAGGTTTGCAGACTTTGCATTTTGTCCCCGGCGCAATAGCCGACCATCTCACCTCGGCAGGAGGCATATTGGACGGCAAGGATCAAATGAGTAGCTTGCGCTGGTTGGAAGCCGGCGCGACGGGCAGCTTCGGTGCTGTCGTCGAGCCATGCAACCATGTGCAAAAGTTCCCCATTCCTGCCGTGGTCATGGGCCATTATGCGATGGGCGACACTTTGATTGAAGCCTATTGGAAAAGCGTGGCTTGGCCGGGTGAAGGCGTGTTCATCGGCGAACCCTTGGCGCATCCGTTTGCGCCCAGTTTGGTTGATGTCCATGAGGACGGGGCGACCTTAAAATTATTCTCGCCAATCCGGCGTGAAGCACAGCTACAAGGCTCCGAATCAATCATGGGTCCGTATCTTCCGGTGACCCGTTACCCAGTCTTCCCCGGATTAAACGAGATCAACATCCATCTGCCCGATAAAAACCAGCATTATAGAATGATTCTTTAAGCTCCATCAGCCGGAAGAAGCATAGCTGTGCCAGCGGATAGCGCAACAGTGAGAGGGAGAAGCGCTGCGCTGCTAGCGGACACTTTCATCAACACCAGAGAGAAGCGCTGCGCTACTTGCGGACACCTTCATCAACGCCAGAGAGAAGCGCTGCGCTGCTAGCGGACACTTTCATCAACACCAGAGAGAAGCGCTGCGCTGCTTGCGGACACCTTCATCAACGCCAGAGAGAAGCGCTGCGCTGCTTGCGGACACCTTCATCAACACCGGAGAGAAGCGCTGCGCTCCTAGCGGACACCTTCATCAACGCCAGAGAGAAGCGCTGCGCTCCTAGCGGACACTTTCATCAACGCTAGGGAGAAACGTAGCAGTGCGAGCAGACAGCGCAACAATACGAGGGAGAATGGTCTTAGAAGTTCAAAGAAACGTCTTTGAGTCGCGGAGAACTGTCTCCGAGTTTCGGAGAAGCATCTTCTTCATGCGGAGAATCATCCATGATGCGGATTTCCAAGCTTCAACATCAAAGCCAGTCACTTAATCCGTAAGCCCGGAGTGCAAGACTTGCCTTGCAAGGACTTCCAACAGCTGGTCAATACCGGGGAAGTAGGTCGGCATCCCCATGCCGACTCCGACCCAACGTCAAGGGTCGGCATTCGGCGGCAAGGGGTTGCCGCCCTTCTACGCCTATCTCGGCTACTGGCAACCCGCCAAAGGAAACCAATAGGAGGTTGGACCTTCGTCCTGCATTTTCCCATTCTGCCCTAGGTAATAAACATGCTTGTCCACCGAAGAAACCCCGAGGTAGGCTTTGGTTGCCGAATAGTAACGATAGGTATAGACATCCCAAACCGCCGTGGCAAAGCCGGAGGGCGCGAACAGACCGGGATAGTTTTTTTCCGCCCAGTTAAACAGGCATTCGGTTGGAGGCGGGGGAATTGTGCAACCCGCCACCTGCAACCAATCATTCAGCGGGCCGACATCCTGCGATGTTCCATCAGCCAATTGATAAGACACATGCTGGTTTGACGATGAAACCCGTAAAGAGGCGTTGGTGTTCGAATAATAGCGATAGGTGGTATCGCCCGACACCGCCGTGGCAGTGCCAGACGGTGTAAACAGCCCGGCATATTTTTGCTCTGCCCAGTTGAACAGGCAATTAATATCACTGGTAAGCTTAGCGACGAAGGCATCACCGTTGCTAAATGCTCGTAGCGGGCTGCCCCAACTGGCTTGACTGGAACCGACCACATAGACATTGCCGCTGCCGTCAACCGCGATACCGGAGCCGCTATCGACATCCCCGCTGCCCAGGAAGGTGTTCCAAATAAGCTGGCCCGAACTGTCGACCTGGGCGGCGAAGGCATCTATGAAGAGATACGCCCGCTGCGGGTTGCCCCAAGTGGCGAAACTGGAAGAACCGACCACATAGGCATTGCCGCTACCGTCCACCACGATGGCATAGACAGCATCGTCCATACCACCTAGGAAGGTGTTCCAAACGTTCTGCCCCAAGTTGTCGAGCTTGGCAACAAATGCATCATGGAAGACGCCGCCAAACGCCCGCTGCGGGCTACCCCAGGTGGCTTCACTCCTGCCTGCGACATAAGCATTGCCGCTGCCGTCCACCGCGATGGCGGAGCCAGCATCGTACATCTCGCCGCCAAAGAAGGTGTTCCACAAGAGTACCCCCGTGCTGTCGAGCTTGGCGGCGAATGCCTCATTGCCGTTAAGGCTAATAAACTCCCGCTGCGGGTTGCCCCAAGTGTCGGTACTGTCACCGGTCACATAAGCATTGCCGCTGCCATCCACCGCAATGGCGTAGCCATCATCGCCACCCGCACCGCCTAGGAAGGTGTTCCAAACGATCGACCCAAAGCTGTCGAGTTTGGCGACAAAGGTATCAGTGTAGACGCCGCCGCCATAAGCTGCTCGCTGCGGGTTGCCCCAAGTGGTGTTACTGTAACCGACCACATAGGCATTGCCGTTGCCGTCCACCGCGATGCCGTTGCCTATATCACCCCCAGCACCGCCCAAGAAGGTGTTCCAAACGAGCTGTCCAAAGCTATTGAGTTTGGCGACAAAGGCATCAGTGTCGCCGCCATAAGCCCGCTGCGGGCTGCCCCAACTGGCTTGACTAGTACCGGCCACATAGACATTGCCGCTGCCATCCACCGCGATGGCGGCTTTGCCATACGCACCGCCTAGGAAGGTGTTCCAAATCAATTGGCCCGTGCTGTCGAGCTTGGCAACAAAGGCATCAGAGATACCGCCGTCAAACGCCCTCTGCGGTCTGCCCCAACTATGGCTACTGCGACCGGCTACATAGACATTACCGCTGCCGTCCGCAGCGATGGCATAGCCATCATCGGACCACGCACCTCCCAAAAAGGTATTCCAACTCAGCGTGGGGTCAATCCACACAGGCAGGGCGGGGTCGTGGTCGCCAAGCTTAAAGCCCAGTTCCTGCTCGCTGTTCAGCGCGAAGGCCACCGCCACGGGTTGCCGCTGTCCGTTCTTTTCCTGCCACGCGATAGGGGCAGATTCGGTTAGATTGCCGATAGGGTAGCGGATGTTCAAGCTACCGTCTTGGTTGAGCGTCAACGGGCGGTTGTAGCGCAACCGAGCTTGACTGATATCCGCGCCCGGTTCGACTTTCCAGACAGTTTCGGCGATGCCATCGGGTTCAGCCTGGTAGCTTAGGTCAATGCCCTGCCACAAGCCGGGGTAGCGGACTTCGGACAAGGCAGGGGTTTTGTTGTCCTTGCCGTCGCCGCCGGATGGGTCGCTTTGCGGGGCAATGGGGTTGGCATTGACGAATTCCACTTTCAATGAATGAGTCCCACTGGCGAACAGCACCGAGCCAACATCAAAACCCAAGACATGACCCTTGGAGGAGAATTGCCGCAAACTGGCGGACGGAGTGGCTGAATCAAGGGTTTGATGTAGCGTTCGGCCCGCATCAGGCTTGGCGGTCGGTACAAGAGTGTACCCTGATGCCGGCGGTGACGAATCACATCCCGACAAACCAAGACACAAGGCCATCAGGAAGCCGAATGTAAACGCAAACGGGCCGCGAAGAACCAGAGGGTGCAATGATAGTTTCATGGAATATCCCTTAATCAATCAGTTTGGACAGGTTGGGGGTAAGTCGGTATGGGTATGCCGACTTATTCCATCATTCATCAGAATTGCGTCTGAACCCCCCCCGGATAAATACTATGCAAGAAAAAAAGGCTTTGCGCAAGCCTAGCGTGTCGGCGTAGTTGGAGCCAACCCGGTTTCGGCGCTTTGAAGCAAGGCAAGCCTCGCACTCCTAGACCTGCGGCAACAACGCTTCCAACAGATCAATAAAAACTCGCGTCTTCCCCGGCATCAGCTTACGGCTGGGGAACACCGCCCAAGCATTCACGGAAGGGGGACACCATTTGGGCAACACGGAAAGGAGTTCTCCCGATGCAAGCAATGCTTTGATAAAGTCCGTAGGAGCGGCGACGATGCCCAAGCCTTGTCGGGCAAAAGTTAATAGCAGTTCTGGCGAATTGGCCGAGGCGCGGACGGGCGGGTTGCCCTTCCATTGCTGGTCACCGCACACCAATTCCCAAGGCACGGTTTCCCGGCTACCCCGCAACAAGCGCAAGCTGTCATGCTGCATCAAGTCGTCGGGTGTGTGCGGCTCACCGCGTTTTGCCAGATAAGCAGGCGAGGCATACAAGCCGGAGTTCACCCGATATATTTGGCTGGTTCCCAAACTCCAGTTTGGGAACCTTTGCCTTTCAAGCTCTAGCTTGCCAACCCGACAGAGGCGGGAGCTTCAAATACTAGGTTCCCAAGCAGAGCTTGGGAACCAGCCAATAATCCAAATTGTAAAACTAGCGCAATCATTTCAAGTCGTTTGGCAATAATCTCGCACCATGTATGACCGTCAAGATATCAACGGAATCCTCATTGATGCGATAAATCATCCGATAAGGTTCTTCAATGAGTTCTCGTATATTCTCGGTTTGATATTCAGGAACTTTACGTCCAGAAAAAGGCATAAACGCAATTTGTTTGGAACGGCTGGTCAGTCGATCAATCATGCGTAACGCATAGAATCGGGAATCCTGTGCGATGTAATCATGGATATTTTGGAGATTGTCTAATGCCTTGTCTGTCCAGCGGATTTTCATGGTTCCAAACCGAACCTAGCGCGAACCTCTTCAACCGAATGAAGCCTGCCCTCATCCGCGTCCTGCAAACCCGCCTCAATAGATTGGCGAACATATATTTCATACATCAAATCATCCCAAGTGGCGTTTGCAGGGAGATTTTCCACCAATTCGTGAGCTTGTGACTTTAAATTGTTTACTGACACGGGTTTTCTCCAAAGTATATTAAACTTGAGTTTGGAAGCCAGCCATCAAGCCAATTCAACCGTCCGCACTTCAAGGCCAACCTTCAAACGTGTACGCATCGCCCCGAAGATGGCGGCTAGATTATCCATGCTCGGATTGCCTTTAGGCGATAACATGCGGTGTAGGCTTTTGCTTGGCTTATCCGTCACTTCCGCCAGTTGTTCAAAGCCTAGCGTAGCATTCACCAAGTCGCGGAGAATGAGGCGGGCGGTTTCCGGCTCGCCACTGAGAAACAAGGTGGCAGCTTCGTCCAGCAACGCTCTGGCAAATTCAGGATCGCGTTCCACCCGCTCAACTACAGTATTTTTGAAATTTCGAGTTAGTGCCATGGGATTATCTCTTGGATTTTTTGATTCTATGGACGGCGGCTTTGGCATTTTTTCGTGCTTTGTATTCCGCCAGCAGTTGCTTGGCCCGATCAATATCTCGATGGTATCGTATATGTTACCGAACGGCAACTTAGCTGTAAGGCAAGCCTTACGCTCCAAACCCAAGCAAGGCAAGCCTCGCACTCCTAGACCTGCGGCAACAACGCTTCCAACAGATCAATAAAAACTCGCGTCTTCCCCGGCATCAGCTTACGGCTGGGGAACACCGCCCAAGCATTCACCGAAGGGGGACACCATTCGGGCAGCACGGCCAGCAGTTCTCCCGATGCAATCAATGCTTTGATAAAGTCCGTAGGAGCGGCGACGATGCCCAAGCCTTGTCGGGCAACAGTTAATAGCAGTTCTGGCGAATTGACCGAGGCGCGGACGGGCGGGTTGCCCTTCCATTGCTGGTCACCGCATACCAACTCCCAAGGCACGGTTTCCCGGCTACCCCGCAACAAGCGCAAGCTGTCATGCTGCATCAAGTCGTCGGGTGTGTGCGGCTCACCGCGTTTTGCCAGATAAGCAGGCGAGGCATACAAGCCGGAGTTCACCCGATATATTCGTTTTGCTGTAAGGCTGGCATCGTCAGGCAGGTCGCCAATGCGGATGGCAAGATCAAACCCCTCGCCCAACACATCGACACGCCTCGCGGAAAGGTCGAGTTCTAGCCTGATGGCGGGGTAGCGCTCGGCAAATGCCGGCAGCAGATCAGCCAAGACTTGATTGGCAAAATCATTGGGCATGGAAATGCGCAAGACCCCGCTGGGTTGGAATTGGCGATGTTGGGCCAGCGCGATGGCTGCATCCACTTCTGCCGACACTTGGCGGGCATGTTCCAATAAGGCCAAGCCGAAATCGGTCAGCACCAGCTTGCGGGTCGTGCGTTGCAATAGCCGCTCGCCGAGTTGGTTTTCCAACGCGGCGACCCGCCGTGAAATCGTCGATTTAGGCAAGCCCAGTTGCTCGGCAGTGCGGGAGAAGCTCCCACTATCGGCGACTTTGGCAAAAATGAATAGGTCATTGGCTTCGATTTGCATAGATTGTCCCTCTGGTGGAACAATGTTATCCAATTTGGAGTCTTCCGGTCTATCGATAATTAGCCTAAAGTTTCCTACAGACAAGCTGGGTTGCAGCAACCCGCAAGCGGAGCGTCGAAGCTTGCTTTGACAACCGGAGCGTCGAAGCTTGCTTCGCCTGTCAAAGCAAGCTTTGACGCTCCAATCTTAGTCGAGGCAAGCTTTGACGCTCCAATCCTAATTATTTGTAATCATTCTTTGGAGGTAGGCCATGAACGCATTATTGAAACCCGCAAACGTGGTGAAAGTTTCACGTTCCCGCGAAGTTGAGCAAGTGATCGTTGGGCATCCCACATCCGACGGGGCGGGTGTCAAATTGACCCGTGTACTAGGGCAGAGCTTGCACCAACGATTGGACCCGTTCCTGATGCTGGATGCCTTTGGCAGCGACTCGCCTAATGATTACATTGCCGGGTTTCCTGACCACCCGCATCGTGGTTTTGAGACGGTGACGTATTTAATCGCAGGAAGGATGCGTCACCGTGATAGCGCGGGTCATGAAGGCTTGTTGCAAAACGGCGGAGTCCAATGGATGACGGCAGGGCGTGGCGTGATCCATTCCGAAATGCCCGAGCAAGAAGAGGGCGTGATGGAAGGCTTCCAGCTTTGGCTAAACCTGCCCGCCCGTGACAAGATGACCACCCCTTGGTATCGTGACTTTCAAAGCCAGGAGATTCCAGAGTTCGTCTCGGATGAGGGTGTCAACGTCAGGGTCATCGCAGGGACTAGTCACGGCGTTGTGGGTGCGATCCAAAAGCCAGTGACTGAGCCATTGTATCTGGACTTGCATTTACCGGCGGGTAGCTCTTTTGTCCAGAGCATTGATCCCAACCACAATGCGTTTGCCTATGTCTACCGGGGGGAAGTCAACATCAGTGGTCAAGCTGTTAGCAAACAGCAAATGGCGATTTTGACCCAATCGTCCAATGCCGATGGTGTTGCGATAGAAGCAGCAAATGCAAGCCGGTTGTTGCTGATTGCCGGAAAGCCATTGCGCGAGCCAATTGTGCAACAAGGCCCGTTTGTCATGAACACCCAACAGGAAATCGTCCAAGCGATTAACGATTATAGGTCGGGTCGATTGGCCTGAACTTTACCCATACTTTACAGAGAGAAAACCCATGAATAAATTCGCACTTGCCGTGCTTGCTTCAATCATTTCCCAATCTGCTTTGGCTGAAGACTCCTACACGATAGACCCGAACCACACCTTGCCGGTGTTCGAGGTCAACCACTTAGGCTTCACGACCCAGCGCGGTCGCTTTGACAAGACTGCCGGAAAAGTCCTGCTGGACTTGCAGAAAAAAACTGGCTCGGTGGAATGGATCATTGAGGCCGATTCCCTCAACATGGGGCAGGCCAAGTGGAACGATCATTTGAAGTCGGAAGATTTTTTCAATGTTGCCAAATTCCCAACCATCACCTTCAAATCCGACAAGTTAATTTTCAAAGGCGACAAACCGGTGGCGGCGGAAGGGACACTGACTTTGTTGGGCGTTGCCAAACCGATTAAATTGGATATTCATCGCTTCGTTTGTGGCGAAAACCCGATGAACAAGAAACCACTCTGTGCCGCTGACATCGAGGCCAAATTGAAACGCTCCGAATTTGGCATGACCAAGTATCTTCCCGCCGTCGGAGATGAGATTAAGGTGTTTGTGCCGGTGGAAGCGTATAAAGATTGATAGCCTGAAAACCAACACCGACTCGGTTTTAAAAACCGAGTCGGTGTTGTTGCCTAAAACTCCGCCAACATGATCGACTTTTTCCCACGGGTGGCGGCGACGTAGTAAACATTAATCTCTTCCTTGATCTTGACCAGACTCACATCTTCCTTGTCAGAATTCAACAGTTTGCGAATATCGTTGCGGGTGGCGAAGTCGTCTTGGACCATCTCCACGTAGTCGTATTCTTGCCCCTTGGCTTTGTGAGTCGTGGTGAAGATCAGATCAGCTTGATTTTTCTCGACCAAGCGGCTTTTTATCTTTTGGTCGAAATCAAACAACTTAGTGCCATAGCGGGACACCAAATCAATCATGGTCGACAACCCGTGGTTTTGAGTATCGCTGGCAAAGCGCTTCACATCTTCAAAGGCTTTGAATTTTTTGACGAGGGGATCGTTAATTTTGTCGCGCTTGCCTTCTTTGAGATAAAGCAGGCTAGCCACCCTGGCATTCATGAACGCATAGCTGGGGTAGCCGCCTTCAAAGTACATGGTTCTAATCCCTTTACGGTACAATTGGTCGAGTACGGCTTCAAACAGGGACAGATTGCTGCGGGCGATGACGGCCAAAGGGTACTTGCCTTTGATGGCGCGTTTGCCATAGCGAGTGTCCATGTCCATGCCCTTCATTTTGAATTCAGCCGCTTCGCCTAGCAGTTCGTAGCCCTGATTGACCCGCTGGCTGATTTGTTGGGCCAGAGCATCGCCAAAACGAAAGGTCTGGCTTAACCAAAGGCTTTCCCCGTCCACCCGGTCCAGGGAATTGACGGCATGACGAAATGCATAGATTTGCTGGTAAGAATCACCCACGAAAATCCGTCGGGCATGTTCCTGCCGATTGATGATGGACAGCATGACACCCGAAGTATCTTGAGCCTCATCCACCAAAATGATGTCGTAGGGAAGCCGAATTTTGGCGAACTGGAACATCTTCAGATAGAAATCATGCAGAGCCGGGGCTTTGCGGTTCTTCATATCGGATAGGATGTTCCTGACCAAACCCACCATCTCTTCCCCGCGTGACGCGAGCAGGGACTTCAAGTCTTCCCCCGGCAGCGTGACCGATGCATAGGCAGACAATAGCTCGGCATCCAGTTGGGTCAGTTCGGCATTCAGGTAAAAATTGACGATGTCCTTTAACAACCAAGCATAGACCATCCCCTGATCCATCCCTCTAAACGAGGCAGGGACATACTGGTCCAACAACCGCCATTCATTCAGGTCGCTTTCCAACTCATAAGAATGCCCGTGGGCATGACGGTAGGCCAGTGCATGAATGGTATAGACCGTTAAATTACCCAACCCCCTTGCCCTTGCCTTTTCCCTCATTTCCACCGTCACCGACTTGTTATAGGCCAAGTACAGGATTCGACAATCAGGATGATGGGCCGCAAACTCCACTAAGGTCGTCGTCTTGCCACTCCCCGCCACTGCATTGACCTTCAGGAGCGGGGCTTGCGATTCAACTACGGCGAATTGCTCGTCGGTGAGTGACATGATTCAGGCAACGTCTATCTTGGAGCGTCGAAGCTTGCTTTGACAATAAAAGGCGAGTCTTGCCACAACAAAGCTTAAGTCGAAGCACCGTTGTTGTTGGCATAATCGGTGATCTTCTGGTTTAGCTTATTCAATAAATTGTCAAAACCTTCGCGCTCGATGATGCTGGTGTATTGGGCCTTTTTCAGTGCCAAGTCACTGATGCCATCCACGACAATATTAATGATGGTCCATTGACCATTGCTCTGGCCCATGACATATTCAAAAACGACAGGCTTTTCCTTGGGTGCGGTCAATGCATAGCGCAAAGTGACGCGGTTGGATTTCATGCCCTGTTCGGATTCAAATTTGAAATCCTCTCCGGCATAGTCGTTAAACTGGGCCGCATAGGTGGCGATGCTGAGTTCAGTCAACTTGTCGATGAACATTTTCTTCTGTTCATCGCTCAACGTTTTCCAATGACTGCCCAAAGCGATTTGAGCGATAGTCGGAAAGTCGTGAGTTTCTTTAACGACCGGGTCAAGCTTGGCATAGCGACCCTTGTAACCAAGTTGCCTGGAATTCTTCATCGCTTCAATGAGCGTTGCGTTTAATTTATCGACCGTTTGCTTGGCAGCAGCCTGTTCTTCGGCAAAAGAGAACTGTGCAAAGCAAAGCAGCAAAATCCCGATAATGGAATGGAAGTACATTGCTGGCTCCTAAATGAGTGAATTAAAGGCAATATACCATAAACAACCTGTCTCCCCTATAGTTTTGTCCAATCTACGCAACAAATTTCCAACAATAATGCAACAAGCATCTTAGGGAAACTTTATTCCAGCATGGCTCTTATCGCTCGCACTGCATTGCCATTTATCGCTGCCGTTCTTTGATGTTGAATGCACAAAGCCCCACGAAAGCCAAGATAGTCAGGCCGCAAGTTCAGCAACAACGGAATATCGCTATGGCGCAAGGAGCCAGCCAATCCGCACAACATTCCGTTAGCTTTGACCTCCACCACAAATTGGCTTAAGAAATCATAGGTGCAAACCTGCAACAACGAACCGCCTTGTTTGTCCATGGTATCCAGCATGACACCGCTAAAACCGGCTTGAGCCAACTCGGCAATTTGACTTAACGCCGGATTTTGATCGCCAAACAACACCGCGACGAGCCGGACTCCTTTATTAACAAGACTGCTGAGTTCCAAGACAGATTGCCGCCAGTCTCCTCCGGGGAAAAAGCCAATCTTGACATAATCAACCCCTGTGTCAGCCATGGCTTCAACCGCGTCCCTGACCTGTTGCGGAAACATAGGCATGTCGCCTATCGTGGCGCTCACCGGTAGCAAGCCATTCACCGCTAGGACAATCTCCCTGACCACAGGCACTGGCAAAGCCCCCAATGCACCGGCGGAAGGTGATTTCAAATCAATAATGTCCACTCCCGCATCCAACACCACCCTAGCCTCAGCCAGATTTTCAACACTGGCAAGCATACCGGTCATGTGCGCCCTCCCCCGCCATCCATGCCATTCCTATGCGCCTCTACTTTTTCCATCAACCAGCCCCAAGCCTCCTTCTCGCGCTGGCCGGCACATTTGTCCAAACCGATGCGCAGATAAGCCAATTCCGATTCCACCTTGTCCCAAGGCAACATCTGCAAACGGCTGACTAGGATAGCCGCTTCCAACACCGAATATTGGGCACGGTTGAAGCCCTGAAATGGCGCATGATTGGCTTCGTGGATCACCTTGCAAAATAGCTTGGGACGCAGATCATCATTCTCTACGCGGGTCAATTCCAATTCCAGATGCGACAAGCTATCAGCCAACCTCGCCACTGGAACCTTTACCGAATTGACTAAGGGCCAATTGCGTAGTCCAGTCAGGCAACCTGCGAAGACTCGCACATCGTCGGTATGGTTTAACACCGCGCAACCCGAGGCTAGGATGTTTTCCAAGGTCGTTGAAGGACGAAATGGCATGACTAGCCTAGTTCCGTCGTCCATGACATGGATGCCCATGGGGGCGATGTGAACCACGCCAAGATGAGATTGGGTGGTGACAATAGTTTCTAAGATCATTGATTGTCTTTATCTGGTTTTTTTAAGGTCGTCCCTGCCGGTTTATAAATATGGGGATCAACCTTGGCATCGATATTTTCAAAGGCACATCCCCAGTTCAAGGGTTCGTCTTGATTATAACGCTTGCCTAATTGCCAAGCGATTTGTGCCCGCCCCAACTCCACCCCCAAATAAAAGGCATGTCCGCCATCATGTTCAACGCCCAACATGGGGAAAAGCTCGAATGGGTCGGTGGCACTGTGAAAACCGTCACGATTGAAAATATGCAAACCTTCCACGCTATTCTGAATGCGGAAGCTGGGGTCGCGTATGGCTTGCCACAACTCCTTCAACTCAGCCAACGAATAAGGAAAAGGCTTGCGCTCATGCAAAGCCATCAAACCATCGTTGATTTGCTTGGGCAAAGAGCCCATCTCACGCGCTGCAAACAGGATACGCCGCGCTAGGTCGGCTTCGCGCAACGCTTTGCAGGCATGTTGGCTGACTTGGGTGGCAAGTATCGCCCTGATGCCCAATTCGGAACAAATGCCCAACAGCATGGCATTCATCCCCACGGTGTCGGCATGGGTCAGTTCGGTCAGATTGCCAACGCCCATTAACATTTCCACATCGGGATGCCGACGGCGTGTTTCATGATAACGCACAATGGAATCGGCAAACCCAAAGTGGATAGGCTCAAGGATGGGGTCAACGAGGAATTCACGTCCACGGCTTTCCATGCCCGCGATGGCTCGGTCCAATGAATCCAAATCTTGATGTTTGGCCGGGATCAACACCGGGATGGCAGCCACCTCGTCCGCCACCCAAAGCGAATGTTCATGCAGGCTCAATAGAAAATCCGCCCCTGCCCTGCCACCTCGCAACAAATCTTGGTTGTCCAAGGAATCCACGCTGACTTTAAAGCCTTCTTCCTTCAATGCGACGATGGATTGTTCCAAATGCTCAAACGGTGTTTCCGGCAAACATCCCAAGTCGATGACATCCGCGCCATCGCGGCGATAATCGCGGGCTTGCCGCAAAATGGCATCCACCTCCATTCGGGGCGCATCGGTGATTTCGGCGAAAATGCGTAAATCATAGCGATCCAGCGATGGCTTTTTCGACTTTTTCCCGAAAAACTCTGGCAAGTCTCGCAACTCGTCTGGCCCACGCTCGAAACGCAATCCCATGTCAGTGGAAAGCTGCTCCAAATCACCCCGGCATCGACCCGGCACAATGACCCGATCCGCACCGAAACAATCCTTTAAACGCCGCCTAATCATATCCGCCGTCATCAGCGCCGCCACCGTCAAACCCAATTCATGGACGGTGTATTCAAACTCCGGGTTGATCTCATCCAGAATCCGCCGCAATGGTTTTTGGGCTAGTTTGCCGGTCAGAAAAAGCAGATGTTCAGCCATTTTCTTCTTCTTAAACTAGATAAAAGCCATAGTGTATAGGATTTCGGGACTAAATGTGGGTGTAAGGATAGCCTATCCTAAATTTGCACCAGCCAAAACCCCGACGAGAAATTCATCCTGTTTTATTGTCAACATGGATGGTAGCAGCCTAATATTGAAGCGTCAAAGCCTACTTTGACTAGTCTCCCTCCACACTCGAACATAAGCCGCTTTTGCGTCCATGCACAACATCAATCCAAAAACTCAACTTCTGCCAATAAATAGCGGTTTCGATAGCGAGGGCCAAGCCGTCGTCTTGACGAGGTTGACAAGGACATCCAGTTCCTTCTCCGCCGAACCCCTGACCCGCTCGTCCCAACCGAGTGCATGGCGGACATTTGACATCACTCTGCGAATTTCCTCCACTTCAGTGAGTCGAGCCGCATCGGACCCTCTCATCGCGGCTGGCAAATCCCTTTCTGTCACCCCTGCGAGTAGCGGGTAGGTTCGCTTAGCCAATACCCAAGCCCCACCAAGTTCAAACATGCACCATGGACTTTGCAAGCTATTCGGCGTCAACAGACTGAGGACGCAGGAGGATTGGGTCAGATGATTGCGTAGATGCAGACTCACATCCGAGCCCTCCGGTTCACGGTATTTCGGAAAGTCATGCGATGTGCAGAGAATGCGTTCTCGCGGCACCATGGTTGCCTCGATCACGTCTACGAGTGCAGCAGCAATTTTTTTATCATCATGAGAATGACTGATGAAAAGACGAATATCACCCATGGTGTTTATTTCCTCGCTGTTCGGAACGAAAGACTTAAATTTTGATTATGTTCTTGGGAATATGGGCTGTCAATGCTCCTCGATTTTCAGCGAACCCTCAGCATCGATTGTAAGTGTAAGGCGGAATAATAGTTGGCTGGACAGGCTAGTCGATTTAACCCTATGTCGGTTTGAAAAATTGATTCCGCAATGGTTTTTGGACATCGCAACTATGCTGAGGAACAGTCACCAAGCATTTTTCACCGTTCCCCGGCTATTGCGGAACAATCCTCAAGCCTTGCGGAGCGTTCCTTAAGCATTGCGACGCTTCCTCAAACACTGCGGAGCATTCCCTGACGGTTGAGGAATGCTCCTCAGCGGTTAAGGAGTGTTCCTCAAGCCTTGAGGAATGGGCTAAACGATTTTGCACCATTCCCCAAGCCTCTAGGATGCTACCCAATCTTCGGGGAATGCTCCGCAAATCTTGAGGAGCATTCAAAAACCGTTGGGGAATGCTCCACAATGTTTGGTGAACGGTGCAAAAGCTTGGGGGAACGTGGAGAGAGAAGATATAACGGCTACCCCGTCATTCCGGCATGGACCGCCGGAATCCCAACTGCATGGATGCTTGCAAGTTCAATCCCCCCTAAATAGGAAAGTGTTGACCGTCGTTCACAACCGTAGACAACTTGTGCAAGATAAGATATTTTCGGGCTTCTGATTGATGAGTGAGGCTCATATTGTAAGTAACTCAAAATGACAGTTAGCACTCACTAGTGCTAGACTTTTATGT
This sequence comes from uncultured Methylococcaceae bacterium, assembly GCA_903859815.1. Taxonomy (GTDB): domain Bacteria; phylum Pseudomonadota; class Gammaproteobacteria; order Methylococcales; family Methylococcaceae; genus Methylumidiphilus. The sequence continues at coordinate 146,836 of CAIOOA010000067.1, forward strand.
CTTGCGAGTGCGGCTTACGGCGGACCACGCAAGGGCGTTGACGGCGCAGCAGTCACCGTTTTTTTCCGCCCATAGACTGAGGTTTAGACATGAAACACTGCGATACCCGTAATCCTTACCGCTGGGATACCGTTCTTCAAACGCTGGCGATCCTTGCATTCTTGGCGATTCCCTTCTCTGTCCACGCCGGGCCGATACCCCTCCCCGCCAGCACCAACGCGACTTGCAACATTCCCCAGACTGATACAACCGACAAGTGGTTTAATGCCGATGATGTCATCCATTCTTTCGCCGGCTATCAATGTTCGTTGGAAACCCTGAGCCAAGATACCATTTTTTTTCGTTACTATAGCTTTCCCTCGGCTCCTACCATCAATATTGGCCGTTATCTGACCACCGATTTTTTTAATTTAAATTCGGATGTCATCGTCAAATTGGCGCTTTATCCCTTCCCCCCCAATCCGCAATTTCAAAACTTTGCCTATTATCGGGAGGAAGTGCTTGTCAAGGCTAACACAGATATCTTTGTGGGCTTGGCCGGTCCTCAACCTCCCAGTGATTTAGGCTCCTGCTATGCAGGCGGGGCGGCCCAATATTTTTACGCGGGGGATAATGTCAGCAACAACCCCAGTATTACGTTTAGTGGGGGGGTGGGAATCACCAAAGATACGCGCTACCCCAATCAATATGGCGTAGGCGACCCTTGCAACGTCTATTACGTATCGGAACCTGATTCCCTGACCTTGGTACTGTTGGGAATAGGTAATATCGGCCTGCTGAGGCTGATCGGTTTCAGGCGTCGTAAGACATACGGGTAATCATGTTGTGGGCAAATGGCTTCATCGTTTGCCCACGCAGAATAAATCTTCGCCAACCACAAATGCTAGGAATGCCAAAAGCCTGACCAGCGATTATCGAATGGCTTTTTGCATAGACTACATTGACCAATAATTAACCGCCAAGCCCACAAACACCGTCGTTCCAAACCAATGGTTGTTCAAAAAGGCTTTGAAACAATCGACCTTCACTCGGTGGTAAATCAGGGTCTGCTGGTAGACGAAAAACCCGGCAGCCATCACTAAGCCTAGATAATAAGGCCAAGCCAAACCCAGTTGCAGCCCGATGATTGCCAATATCAACAGCATCAAGACTTGTAAACCACCAATGATATGCCGGTCATATTCGCCAAAAAGAATAGCGGTCGATTTAACCCCAATTTTCAAATCGTCGTCGCGATCCACCATCGCATACATCGTGTCGTAAATCAGCGCCCAGATGACAGTCGCCAAAAACAACTCCCATCCCACCCAGGGTATGGCATTGGTCTGTGCAGCAAAACTCATCGGCACGGCCCAGCCGAAAGCGACACCCAAATAAGCTTGGGGCAAATGGGTGAAGCGTTTCATGAACGGGTATGAAGCCGCAAGGAAGGCTCCCGGCACAGATAGCGCAATGGTGAAACCGTTCAATAGGCACACCAAGCCAAACGAAGCCAGGCAAAGCACAACGAACAGTATCAAGGCTTCCTTGGGGGATACCAATCCAGCGGCGATGGGCCTTTGCTGGGTCCGCTGCACATGCGGGTCGAAATCCCGGTCGGCATAATCATTGATGACACAACCAGCGGCACGCATCACCACCACACCGGTCACAATGACGAATAACACGAGCGGGTCGGGCCTTCCCTGCCCTGCAATCCACAAAGCCCAAAGCGCTGGCCAAAGCAACAACAGGATGCCGATAGGCTTGTCAAATCGCATCAGCCGCCAATAATGGCCTAGGCGATCTCGATTGAAAGCAAAGCTTGCAGTACTCATTATTCACTATCCGATAACATCAAAACAGAAGGCAGGAAAAACTCGCACACGGTGAGGGAAACCTGATCCACTTGGTATAAGGAGCGCCTACCCCAAACCGTTGAATTGATCGAGAACTCCCTTGCGACGGGGGGTTTCCAATGCGTGTGAATCGCCCTTGCCACTTCCAAATGGCTGCGTTGCAAACCCCGATAGGCAAACAACAATTCGCCGAGGGGTCTTTCGCCTAAATGGGCCATGCCACAATGAATGCCTCGCAACGTGCGAGGGGGGATCACCGAGCGAGCTAACACTAGAGGCTGGCCTCGCCAATGCAACAGCACCTCCCTGACCAATGCGCGACGGCGGGTTTGCAAACCCAGCAACGCGGCCTCGTCAACATAGGGTCTGGCCCAGCATTGCCCTATCAGTCTCACACCAAACCCCTGCCCGAATGCATGCTTCAAACGGGCCGTCAATGAACCCGACTCGTCCAACCAAGACCTAACCGCATTCGGCACTCCCAATTCACCTGCTTTTGCGGGTCGCCAAAGGGGTTCACGTTGAAATAACCTACTTCGAGGGTACAATTCGAATCTTCCAAAAAAGTTACCAAGCCACTAAAGGGATTAGGGGCGAATGATACCGCAGGAGCCGTATTTCCGCGAAGAAACTTATGTCGCAAATTGAAGAGTTTCACAAACCCGTCGAATTTTTTTACAATGAAATGGTCGATTGATAGGAAGGTCGTCACATACAACTACATGTATCGCACGGAAATTGATGCTGTTTTAACTGAACTGCTGCAACAGCGATAAGCAAAGCACCCAATTTCTGTGATTGAATTCGGCTGTGGAGATGCCTCGTGTTCGGCTAAGGCACATTCAACTGCCCACGTTGAGCACTATTTAGGCTATGATTGGTCAGAAGCCGCTCTCCTTGAAGCAAGAAAAAACTTGGCGGTCCTGAATGGCGAAAATAGCTTGATTTCTGGTGATTTGCTAGAAGGGGTTTCCAAAACAAGCATAGGACACCATACTTGGCATCAATTCTGGTATTTTGCGAACTAACTACACCCTACAAACATGGATCCATTTTATCAAAAATTCTTTCAAGCTTTGCCGATCCATTATGTGAATACAGACGAAGATCTGCATTTGTTGACCCCGGAAGAACTTCATTTAGTCAGAAAAACCGAACGATGGGCTTTATGGTTAGCCGTATTGATTGAACTGGTCGCATATTTACTCATTTTCCTGCCACTTTATGAGTTCCCTGATTTTTTTGAATCACACACCATTAGCCTAGGTGGACCATTTATTCATTTAACGGGGAAGTTTCATTGGGTGAAAGATGGTTGGATGATATTAGTGACCATCACCGAACTCTATGTCTTACTGTTGCTTAACTTGGCTGCGGTTCATGGCATTGCCGTGGCTACAGGGTATATAAAAAGGCATGAAATGGCCCAAGACACGATTGGCTTGATTAAAATCGCATTAGAAAGGCAATTTTCAGAACTACAACAATTTGGGATTGACCCTTATCAGCGAATGAGTCCTTGGATGCTGTATATTTTCCTAGCTTTCAATCGTTTAAAGGGTTTAATCGGGAGTGTGATAGCACGGGCAGTGATATCCAACCTTTTTGGACGTGAGATACTGAGAGTTTACTTGGATTTTTCGGGTATGCCTATCTACATGGCAATCAACTGGTATACTACACGCATAATTCTCCGCAATGCCCGCGTTGTGATTATGGGCCAAACCTCCATTGAAATTGTGCAACGACAATTGCCTGATGTGCATTTAACTCCGAGCGAAAAGGATCTTATCTATGATAGTTTGCAGTTCATTGCGGTCAACAAGCAGGATTATCATGCCAACCATTATTACCTAACCAAAGCCATGGTCGAACATTATGGCATTGAGATTCAAGCATCTCATCCTCTTCCCCCTGATTATTTGGACAAATTAAAATCATCGAGACCGATAGTCGCAAACATTTGCAAACTTATCATTGTTCTTGGGTTTATACTTGATGGGACGCTTTCATGGCGGGAACGCCGGGAACTTGCATTCCTGCAACAGGAAGGCATCCTATCCCTCAGCTATGCTGATTTGGAAGGCTATAGGCGTCAATTCGTCGACGGACAGGGACTCGATGAGGTAACCAGCCACTTGCTGCAAGCCTCCTAAACTAGTATAGATTGCAGAGCCATATTCATGAACGAAGACAATCAGTTACAGAGCTTAGCACAAAAAGTCGCAGATAAACTTCATGAACAAGGCCATAAACTGACTGCGGCAGAATCATGCACAGGAGGTTGGATATGCCAAATCTTGACTGACATTGCCGGCAGTTCGGCTTGGTTTGACTGTGGATTCATCACTTATTCGAATCAAGCCAAGCAGGATATGCTGGGCGTACCAAAATCCATCTTGGACGAATATGGCGCAGTTAGCGAGCAAACAGTGTTAGCTATGGTGGCCGGGGCATTGCGGAATAGTCAGGCTGACTCAGCGTTGGCAGTCAGCGGTATTGCCGGGCCAAGCGGAGGAACCGTTGGCAAACCTGTTGGCACGGTTTGGTTTGCATGGCAACAACGAAACGGCAATTTTGCCAGCAAAATAATACATTTCGATGGCGACCGGCGCTCAGTGCGAATACAAGCGGTGGCTACGGCCTTGCAGGGTTTGTTGGATATTTATGGCTAACGACCAACATAGACTGTTTTTTGCCCTCTGGCCGGAGATAGCAACCCGCAATGAGTTGGCTGACTTGTCAAATCGTCTGCGATCCAACACCCCCGCCCGTTGGATTAGGCCGGAAAATCTTCATATCACCTTAGCCTTTCTTGGCGACGTGGAGAAAGGGCGCATAAAAAGTCTGGCCTCCGCAGCTAGCGAAGTCGAACCACGGGGTGTAAAATTCAAGCTTGACCGCATAGAACATTGGCGTAAGCCCCAAGTGATTTGCCTGACCGCGGCAGAACCCTCGGGTGTTTTGGATGATCTTGCCACCGACTTGACCTCCCGGCTTCGAAATGCAGGCTTCATTTTGGAAAATCGCCCTTTCCGCGCCCACCTGACTCTAGCCCGGAAAGCAGTTGCACACGCTACGGAAATTCGCTTGCAGGAAAACATCGTTTGGGAATCAAGGGAATTCGCTTTAGTCGAATCCACACATCATCCCGAAGGGTCCCTTTACACAACTCTATCGTCATGGCCTTTGCAATAATACTCCAAAGTATTGTTGGACGTTTGCAAACCCCAACATTATTTTCGCGGCACATTTCACAGCAAGGCAACGTTTCTAGTGAATTGAAATATGCTAAACTATAAAAATATAAGAATAATGGAATCAGGCCATAACCATCATGACATCTAAAACAGTGTTGATCGTAGATGACAGTAGACTCTCAAGGATGATCATCAAAGCCCTGATTTTGGAAAAATATCCCGATTGGCAGGTGATGGAAACAACAAACGCAGAACAAACTCTCTCTTTGGTGGACACGATCGAAGAGCCCAACCTAATCACCCTGGATGTCAACATGCCAGGGATGGACGGCTTGTCTTTGGCTGCGATCATCAGGGAAACATGGGAGAATGTCCCTATAGTCATTATGACCGCTAACGTTCAAGAAAGCGTCAGCCGGAAGTGCGCAGAACTTAAAGTAGGCTTTGTTGAAAAGCCAATTACTGCGGATTCGGTCTCCAAAGCACTGACATATATGGAATAAACCTATGTTCGTATTAAACGACTTACAACAAGATGCGTTGTTGGAAATATTTAACATAGGCGTGGGAAAAGCGGCGGCGGCATTGAGTAAAATGACTTCGGAGGAGGTTCTGCTGAGTGTGCCAACCCTTGAATTTTTGGAATGGGAGGAGGCCAAGCAACATTTACCCGGCAACGGCAAGATAATATGTGGCATTTCTCAGCGTTTTGACGGACCCTTCAACACTGAGGCAATCCTCATGTTTCCGGAGGAGAAATCACTAGAAATTATTCGTTACATATTGGGATTGGACTCCCTGCTGGAACGGCTAACCGAAATGGAACAAGAAGCCCTCTGCGAAATTGGCAACATTGTCTTGAATGCCTGCATGGCGCCAATAGCCGACATTTTTTCGGCTGAATTTCGAGCAACAATGCCTGAATATAGATCCGGCACGAGCGAGCATGTGCTAAGTGTGGATGTCGCAGAAACAAACCGGGTAATCATGCTGATGCTGGTCAAATTACAAATGGAAAAGCACGAGATCGAGGGATACTTGGCATTTTTGTCGGTGTTGCCAGACATTCAGCGCTTAACCGCCAATGTTGACCGATTTATTTCTGAATTCACCAAATAACAGCCTCATGACGAGCTTAGGTTCAATTTCCGACGAGTGTTTCCAGAACTCCAAATTGCATCTGGCTGAGCTAGTTGTCCGCGAAGCGCAAATTGGATTAATGGTTCTCGACACAAATGAAAAAATTGTTTTATTCAATGATTGGCTGTCAAAAGCGGCCAATCTGAAAGAAACTGAAGCCCTTGGCAAAGGGCTGACCGAACTGTTCCCGGAACTTAAAGACTCCCGCCTCCAAAACGCGGTGGAAACTTCCCTGCAAATGGGTTTCCCCGCCCTGCTCTCTCAATCCCTTAATCGAGCGCCCTTCCCTCTTTTCGCCGGGGAAGAAGAGCGTAGGATGGGGCTTCGAATCGAACAGCAAATTCAAGTCATCCCTTTGGGAAGAGGAGATTCGCCGCGGTTTTCCTTGATCCAGATTGCCAACGTAAGCGTGGCTGTCAAGCGCGAAAACATGCTACTTGAACAGGCTAAGGAATTAAAACGAAATTTGATCATTGATGGTTTGACAGGTGTATACAGTCGGCGTTATTGGGAAGAGCAAACCTTGATCGAATTACGCAAAGCTAGGCGCGCATGCCTGCCAGTGGCGATGATCATGCTGGATGTCGATTTATTTAAAAACTACAATGACGCCTACGGACACCAAGAAGGCGACCTTTGCCTTGCCCGGGTGGCCAAAGCGGCAGCAAACGCATTGAAGCGACCCCGCGACATACTTGCACGCTATGGGGGCGAAGAATTCGTAGCACTCCTTCCAGAAACCGATCTCGAAGGCGCAACAGTCGTTTCAAAAAGGATCTTGCAATTCGTGGAATCGCTTCAAATTGCCCATAAGCAATCCGACGTGGCATCCTATGTCACCGTAAGCATGGGTGTTTCTTGCGGATTTCCAAGTGAGGGAGAATCCCAAGAAATAATATTGTCTGAAGCTGACCAAGCTTTGTATATCGCCAAAGCCGTTGGTAGGAACCGAGTGGTTTTATGCAAAAATAAAGGTTTTTTTACCACCGACGGCAATGCGATTAACAGCTCATTGCCTGAGAGAAGGTATAGATGATCCGCTTGCAAATGGCCAAGCACAACAATCGAAAGTTCAATTCAGAAAAGTCATCAAGCCCAAAAATATTTTTTCGATATAATCGTACTTACCCACTAGAAAAGAGATTTCAGCATTCAAGTATGCTCACTTTATAATTTCATAATTATACCAATGGATTTCCCCATATTATATACTCATGAGTTTGATTTCACTGAAGACGACTTCAGGATGATTCAAAAACTCATTTACGACTATGCTGGAATATCCTTGAGCGATGCGAAGCAGAATCTTGTTTATAGTAGGCTAAGTCGGCGTTTACGCGAAAACAACATAACTAAATTTTCTTCTTACATTCAATTATTAGCTAAGAATAAAAAGGAGTGGCAGCTTTTTATTAACGCACTCACCACAAACCTGACCTCTTTCTTCCGTGAGCCGCACCACTTTCCCGTATTGGCAGAGCACATTAAAAATTTTGATGCGAAAGAAACGATTGCCCTATGGTCTTGTGCCGCTTCGACCGGTGAAGAACCTTATTCCATGGCTATGACAATGGTCGAGCTTTTTGGCAGTTACACCCCCCCGGTACGTATCATTGCCACCGATATCGACACCCAAGCTCTTGAAAAAGCGAAAGCTGGCATATATAGCATGGACAAGGTCGACATGCTCACACCAGATCAGTTGAGACCCTTTTTTTTAAAAGGTAAATGCGAAAATGAAGGACTAGTCAAAATTCGTGATGAACTTCAGGAAATAGTCACATTTCGCCAAGTGAACTTACTAAGCGACTATTGGCCGGTACGAGGTCCATTTGCCGCTATTTTCTGCCGCAATGTAATGATTTACTTAGATAAAAAAACCCAAGCGAATCTGCTTCAGCGATTCGCGCCTTTATTGGCACCCCGTGGTCTCCTGTTTGTGGGACATTCGGAAAACATTGTTTTAATATCAAATTTGTTCAAGCTTCACAGCAGGACAGTTTACGAACTGCAAAAATAACGAACATGACGGTAGTGACCCTCTATTACCATCAGGTTTTTAAATGTGAAGCGGTTAATATTTTTCCAGGGCAATTTTATGTGACAGACCAGGATATTTTGATCTGCACTATCTTAGGGTCTTGTGTGGCCGCATGCATCAGGGATCGAATATCAGGCATAGGTGGAATGAATCACTTTATACTCCCTTTTATTGGATCAGACCCTAACAATCCAGCATCCGAATCGGCAAGGTATGGAGCTTACGCAATGGAGTCTCTTGTTAATGAGGTAATTAAATTGGGTGCCATCAGAAAAAACCTTGAAGCCAAGGTATTTGGTGGTGGGAATGTATCTCGGAATTACACTAACTTCAATATAGGCAAGAATAATGTCATTTTTGTGCGTGAGTACTTACGAAATGAGGGCATTAGAATTACTGCCGAAGACCTTGCTGACATTCAAGGGAGGAAGGTCTATTTTTTCCCACGTTCAGGCAAAGTATTCGTAAAAAAGATGGCAATCATAACACCATCTATTTTAAATATCGAAAAGGAATACACTGACTCTATGAAAGTTGAAACGCTGTCTGACAAAATAGATTCATTGTGAACAGGAAGTAGATACGATGAAGCTAAAAGTTTTGGTCGTGGATGACTCAGCTTTAATTCGCAGCATCATGAAGGAGATCATCAACAGCCAACCCGACATGGAACTGGTCGGGGCTGCACCGGATGCCTATGTCGCTAGGGAACTTATCAAGCAATTGAACCCCGATGTCATAACCCTGGACGTTGAAATGCCAAAAATGGACGGCTTGGATTTCTTGGAGAAACTGATGCGCCTTAGGCCAATGCCCGTACTGATGGTTTCTTCACAAACGGAAAGGGGTTCGGAAACGACCTTGCGAGCCTTGGAGTTGGGGGCGGTGGACTTTATCACAAAACCCAAATTAGGCATACAAAGCGGCATGATGGAATACAGTCATTTAATTGCCGATAAAATTCGCCTAGTTGCAAGCGCTAAAGTTGAAAGACGAACCTTGCCAAAGAACACTATTCCAATCAAGGAAATGGAAGCCCCCTCTTTCTTGCACAACCTATCCCAAAACAATGAAAGGCTAATCGCTATTGGTGCCTCGACAGGTGGAACCGAAGCGATTAGAAGATTCCTGACACAAATGCCCGCCGATTGCCCTGCCATACTGATTGCCCAGCACATGCCTGAAGGCTTTACCCGTTCATTTGCACGCCGTCTGATGGCTTTATGTAAGATTTCAGTAAAAGAGGCAGAGGATGGGGAGCCTGTTCTGCCGGGTGTGGCTTATATCGCGCCAGGCAACCGCCACCTTCTGGTTCGGCGTAGCGGGGAACGCTATTTAACCCTCTTGGATTCAGGGCCTCCTGTCAATCGCCACAGGCCGTCGGTGGATCTCCTGTTCAGCTCCATAGCCACCAACGCTGGCAAAAAAGCAATCGGCATTATCATGACGGGAATGGGCAAAGATGGTGCCATGGGGTTGCTTGACATGAGAAAGTCAGGGGCGATCAACTTTGCCCAAGATGAAGCAAGCTGTGCAATTTATGGCATGCCTAAGGAAGCAGTGGCATTGGGTGCTGTTCATGTCATTGCGTCGCTTGATGATCTGCCATTTCGAGTATTGAGCTATTTGTCTTCTTTGGAGAAATCTGCTAATTTCCATTAGCAAACTCGCTAGAATAATCCGACGACTTGTTTCATTTAAACCATATCTTCGTCGTTTTCAGTCAGAGCCATTTCTGGGCTAGTCATTAGCTTATCGACGTTGATCAAAATCACCATGCGATCCCCAATTGAACACAATCCAAATAAATACTCTGATTTCAATATCGTACTGTAATTTGGCAAGCTTTGGATTTGATTAGGGTTTAGTGTAATCACGTCGGAGACACCGCTAACCACTATACCTGCCAAACGCCCATTGATATTGAGAATGATCACAGCCGTTAGATGGTCATAAGAGGAAACCCCCAATTTGAATTTTATGCGCATGTCTACGATAGGAATAATCAAACCACGAAGGTTGGTCACTCCTTTAATATAATCGGGTACTCCAGGGATTCGCGTGACATTATCGTAGCCGCGAATCTCTTGGACTTTAAGAATGTCGATGCCATATTCCTCATTACCCAGCATGAAAGTAAGAAACTCTTGGCAATCTTCGCCTTCCTCAACATCTTCGTCTATAGGTCTTACAAATTCCGACATCACTATGTCCATCATGGTAGGATATTAAGAAAGGGCAAGGTTGGAGCTAGTTGGTTTTGTATAAAGCTGATTAGAAATACTCAACAACGAGGGAACATCTAGAATCAAAGAAACACTTCCATCACCCAAAATGGTCGCACCAGAAACGCCAGGAATCCTGCGAAAATTAGTTTCAAGGTTTTTTACCACTATCTGCTGCTGACCAATCAAGCTATCGACCAATAAGGCAGCTTTCTTGCCTAGCGCCTCGACGACTACGACAATGCCCTCTGTAGGTTCAGCCAAACGAGAGGGAATCGCAAAAAGTTCGTGCAAAAAGATGAGTGGTATGTACTCCTCGCGCACACGTATGACCATACCCTTGCCGCTAATCTCACGGATTTGACCAGAAACTGGTTGAAGGGATTCGACGACCACCAACAAAGGCAATATATACACTTCCTCACCCGAACGGATTAACATACCTTCGAGTATCGCCAAGGTCAATGGCAATGTAATGGTGACGTAAGTGCCCTGACCATGGATAGAATGAATGTCCACGCTTCCCCCCATGGCAGCAATATTGCGTTTCACTACATCCATTCCAACACCCCTACCGGAAACGTCTGTCACCGCCTTTGCCGTAGTGAACCCAGGGGCGAAAATAATTTGCCAGACCTCTTCGTCGCTCATTTCGTCGGAAACAGAAATCCCACAATCCATAGCCTTCCGAACAATGGTTTCCCGATCCAGACCACAGCCATCGTCGTGGACTTGCAACACGATATTCCCGCTTTCATGGACAGCGGAAAGTGTGATTATTCCCGTTTCAGGCTTGTGATTCTGCAATCGGACGTGAGGCTCTTCAAGACCATGGTCGATGCCATTGCGAACAAGGTGGGTCAAAGGGTCGATGATACGTTCGATCAGCCCCTTGTCAAGTTCTGTGGCCCCACCGATGGTAATGAGTTTGGCCTTTTTTCCTAGTTTCCCTGCCAGTTCTCTAACCATCCTTGGAAAGCGTGAGAACACTAACTCCATCGGCATCATTCGGATCGACATGACCGACTCCTGCAAATCGCGAGTATTCCTTGCCAAAGTGGTCAAGTGATTCAACAGTTGTTCGTGATTGATTGCGTCAATCCTCCCCGCATGTTGGTCTATCATTGCCTGGGTGATGACCAACTCACCGACCAAATTGATCAATTGATCGACTTTTTCCAGATTTACCCGGATATACCTTGAATCTTGATTGAAAACACTAACTTCTCCCGACCTAGACTTTTCACAATTTGTATCGGCAGCTTCTTTCTTCGGAAAGGCATGTGCCGACGCTAAAAATATTGAGTTATCAATATCCTTGGTTGGGAAAGGCATGTCCCCCGCGGTTTTATCCCTATTTAATGGCTCGAACAACCCATATTCGTCGCTAGTGACAGCATTGCCGCAGACATCGTCAACCGGAATGCACCCCATTGTTTCGACGGCATTGGATAAGGCCGACACCTCCGTGATATGCACATCTTTAGGATCCATCAAAAACGAACAAATGGCAACCACATCATCGAATGTGCTTGAGGTCTCCAATAGTAAGACAGTCCTTGCGTCAGGCAATTTCTCAAGCTTTAAGTCTCCCTTCAGGGCAAGTTCCGCTGTCAATGCCTCTAAATCATCCGTTGTAATCTGTGGCAATTCGATGCGAAAAAAATTCCTCACCTCTTCCGACGAAAGGGGTTCATCCGTTGATTTGGCGATTGCTTGGGAATGATCGGACACATCAGTGGCATCCAAATCGACCGTGCTTTGCTTAGACAAATCTCTCAGCAAACCTAAAACTTCAGTGGAAATATTGCTCTCAACCGGTAATTTTTGGTGGTGGGCGTATAGTTGCCGCTTAAGGATGTCCTTAGCCTTCAGGAATGCGCTGACATGGTCTTCCGTCAGTTTCATACTGCCCTTACGAATCTTATCGAGCAAAGACTCCATGATATGTGTGAGTTCGACCATATCGGTCAACCCAAACGTCGCCGCCCCGCCCTTGATCGAATGCGCTGTACGAAAAATCGCATTACACTCTTCTTTGTCAGGCGAAGATATGTCAATTGCCAACAGCAATCCCTCCATCTCAGCCAATAGCTCGCCCGATTCCTCGAAGAATACGTCAAGAAATTGACCGATATCTATCGATGAAGTCATCGGTTGACCCCCTGTCTTGGTTCCGGCGGGAGTTTATCCGTTGGCATCGCCGATTGCTTTATGGACAAGTTCCAGCAAACGCTTTGGATCGAAAGGCTTGACGATCCAGCCGGTTGCCCCAGCCTCCTTCCCCAAGGCTTTCATTTCTTCCCCTGTCTCATTGGTGAGCATAAATATGGGTATGTTCCTGTAATTTTGGGAATTGCGCAGAGCCTTGATCAACCATATCCCATCGAACTGGGGCATATTTTGATCGGTAAAAACCAAATCAAACGGCTCAGCTTGGGACTTTTGCCAGCCATCCTTGCCATCGACAGCTTCCACCACTTCGTAACCTAGCGTATTGAGGGTGTAGGCCACCATTTGTCGTAAGGATCGCGAATCGTCTATAACCAGTATTTTTTTTGTTCTCATGTTTTTCCATTCTGCTTGTTTCTTTCCTTCCGGGCAAATAAATTAGCAACCTCGAGTTTTTTCTAAAACTCGGTCCAGTTTTCATCCATCTTTGGCAGTATCTTGGCCGATGCAACTGGCCGGACGGGCGTGGTTTTTGCCTTGCCGACCATTTTGGCGGCAATCGGCCTGGATACATCAGACGCCCGAATTGAGACAACAGGGATTTCGTTGATATTGCTTAACCGGAAACGGGACATCAAAATAGCCAATCGCTCAGCCTGCTCCTCCAAAGACTCCGAAGCTGCGGCTGCTTGCTCCACCAACGCTGCATTTTGTTGGGTCACTTCATCCATTTGGCTGATGGCTTGGTTAACCTGTTGAATGCCGTTACTTTGCTCCATTGAGGCGGAAGCTATTTCCCCCATGATGTCAGTGACTCTCTTCACCGACGCAACAATTTCGTCCATTGTGCGGCCCGCATCGGCAACTAGCTTCGATCCGTGCTTCACCTTATCCACTGAATTCCCAATCAAAGACTTGATATCCTTGGCTGCGGCAGCGGACCGCTGCGCAAGGTTTCGCACCTCGCTGGCGACAACGGCGAAACCACGACCCTGCTCGCCGGCCCGGGCCGCCTCCACGGCGGCATTCAATGCCAAGATGTTGGTTTGGAATGCAATACTGTCGATGACACTGATTATATCGACGATTTTCCGTGAACTTTCGTTTATATCATTCATGGTTTCAACGACTTGCTGAACCAACTTCCCGCCTTTCATCGCCACATCGGAGGCCATCACCGACATCTGGTTGGCTTGCTTCGCGTTGTCTGCATTCTGTTTGACGGTTGACGACAACTCTTCCATGCTAGTGGCTGTTTCCTCCAAACTTGCAGCTTGCTCCTCCGTGCGTTGCGACAGGTCCGTGTTGCCCATGGCAATTTCCCTTGACACCGTATTGATTGCATCGGCCGCTTCCTTGATGGTCGTCACACTCTGCGCCAGATTATCCACCGTCGTATTGGCATCGTTGCAAAGCTTGGCAAAAGTACCTTGATAGTTTAGGTTGATCCTCTCGGTCAGGTCACCTTTAGCCATTGCCCCCAACACACGGACCACTTCTTCAATTGGGCTGTCCACCGCATCCAAAGTATCGTTGATTCCATCCAGCAGTTTGCGGTAAACACCCTGAGTGCGCCCTTCGTCCGCACGTATGCTCAGTTGCCCGGTCTTGGCGGCTTGGATAATGATACCTATCTGTTCCGCCAAAGTCTCAATAGCGTTGATGCAGAGATTCAAGTTGTCTTTAATGGCATTAAAGTCGCCCGCATACTGGTCAGTGATAATCGGCGGCGTTTCTCCTTTTGCAATTTTGTCAACATAGTTGGCGGCAACATTCAGCGGACCAATCACCGCGTCTAGGGTTTGATTGAAACCATCAATGATCTTCCGGTAGTCGCCTTGGTGCTTGCTGGCATCGGCACGAATCGCCAACTTACCATCGACAGCGGCCGCAGACAGCAGGGTGGCGTCGGCAATCATGGATTTCACGTTATCCACGATGCTCTTCACCGCCACGGCTAGGCTGGTTTGTTCCTTCCCGTTCGTGTCAATTGCAAACGAGAGGTCTCCTAAGGCGATTTTCCGGGCAAATTCAACCGCCTCAGTCGGCTCGCAGCCCAATTTGTCAATGATGCTCCGCGTGGTGAACCGGCCAACGACGCCAATCACGACCAAAATGAGGGAGGCGATGATCAACATTGACCAAATGGAGTCACTCGCAATCTCCGAAGCCTTGACAGCACTATTTTGCGCCGAAACGACATTATATTGACGATGCGAATGGAAAGTCTCGTAGAGCTTGCTGATATTGTCTTGGTTAGCCATAAGCAAATCCCGGGCTGCTTGGCTTTTCTCAGCACCTGAGAGAGCAAACACTTTTGCGCGAAGCACATCATACTCACCCAAGGCTTTTTGGTCTAAGGACAATAAAAGACGGTCCCTATCGTCGGCAATGTAGGTATGCTCGTATTGCTTTAACCACTCGTCTATTTTTTTCCTTGATTCCTCAACAATCTGTTCGATGGACTCCCTGTTGTCCTTGTCGGCAGAGCTTATGTGTTGCCAAGTTTTCGAGCGGATGTCGGCTAATTCGTCCAAGACCTGATTCAGCAAGATGACACTGGGCATAGCCTTTACATTGGAATAATTCGCCGCCAGAAAGACTTTGTCCAACTGGTATTGCCCTATGCTAACCAGTCCGATCAGTCCAGGCATCGCCAATAGAACCAATACTGTTAATTTAGTACCCACTTTCATAGCACATCTCCAAAAAAAACCAATCAATTTTCCTAAGGAATCATTTTAGGCCAATCATAATCTAACCATTAAGGCGTCATGAATGCCAAGCCTTATGAATTTGCACCATATCTTCAGCGGAAAGCCATCGCTCCAGGTCAGTCAGCAGTATCATGCGACCGTCAATAGCCCCCACCCCAAAAATGAACTGGAAATTCAAGTCAGATCCGATCTGGGGTGCGGGGAGAATCTGATCCGCAGCTAGGGACACCACATCGTTAACACTGTCAACAACCATGCCAATCAGGCTTCCTTCGATAACGAGAACAATTACGACCGTAAACTGGTCATAAGATTGGGGGCCTAGGTTGTACTTGACACGCATATCCACAATAGGCACGATGCATCCACGCAGGTTGATGACACCGATGATGAACGTTGGAGAATTGACGATTTTGGTGACCTTCTCATAGGCCCTGATCTCTTTAACTTTTAGTATATTGATTCCATATTCTTCCCCACCTATGATGAATGTCAGAAATTCGGCATTGCCTTTATCAAAGTGGGTTTGTATGTTTTGCATGAATTACACTTTAGAATGCGTTGGTAGACCCTTTCCATACCTAGGATTCATCTGCCGTATTGCGACTTTCAGATAAATTTTGTCTTCATATCAATGACTTGCTTCTAATACATCAACTGTGCTTAATGGGCAGAAGTAAAAACCCAATCCTGCCTTTTGGAAAGATTATGCTGTAATCATATTATTATAGTCTCCGAATTGTTATAAAATAACACTGTTTAGTAGGAAAAGCGGGGAAATTTTCCTCCACTTCCATCTAATTTGCAAGGTAATGAGCTTTCATCCAATTAGCCCGGGTTCCAATCGCCTCATTGACGGAAATTTTAGATGACTCCAAAATTGACCTACCCGGGATTCGAAGAATTATGCCATCATCCGCCATCGAACAGCTTAGCCAATTGAGCAACGCCTTAATCGCGTATTGGCCCACCGCAGTCATCTTGGGCATCATTATTTTTATTGTAATGATTTGGCTGATGGTTAGAAGGCGATTTCCTGCGGCAAATCCCTCCGATTCAATGCAAAGGCACCCAAGCTCAGCGTCCATGCCGGTTCCTGTCCTTCGCGGAATCAGCGGCGAATTCTGTGGTAGCCTCATCGAACTGGACGAAGAACCCGTATTGATCGGAAGAGATCCAAAACTCTGTCAATTGGTTTTTCCTGCCCATATGCAAAGCATCAGCAAACGGCACTGCATCATCCGTTACCATGCCCGTTCGCAATGTTTTCTGTTGGTTGACTGCAACTCGGCCAACGGGACTTTTATCGAGGACGCTGAACGCTTGCCTAATGGAGGCTCGCAATTACTCGTTGCGGGACAACGATTTTATTTGTCCGGCCCGGATAATATGTTCGAGGTCAACTTTGAGGCGCCACGATGAAATTGTTTCATGCATCCTTGTCGAAAGCGGGGGGCCGGGAGGAAAATGAAGATTGCATCGGCATTCGACTCCTGCCTGGCGGTGCTGGGTGTTGGGTGGTCGCAGACGGTTTGGGTGGTCACGCCGAGGGAGCGACGGCATCCAGGCTTGCCGTTGATACCCTGATTGAGTCATTTGCCACTGACCCCAAAATTACCAGACACTCGCTGCTAAATGGCTTGGAATGCGCACATCAAGACATTCTAAAACATCAATCTGACTCATCCTCCGACAACTCGATGCGCACCGCAGTCGCCGCTTTGATCAGCGACGGACTTATTGCCCATTGGGCGCATGTTGGCGATGTCAGACTTTATGTTTTCCGCGATGGGAAAGTATTTTTCCAAACCAAAGATCATAGTGTGCCTCAAGCCTTGGTGAATGCGGGAGAAATTGGCGTCGATGCAATCCGGGGGCACGAAGACCGCAACCGATTGCTTCGATCGCTTGGTTCTCCCGAAAATCATCAGCCCAGTATTTTGGAAAATCCATTTGTTATACTAAGGGGAGACATCTTCCTGCTCTGCACCGATGGCTTTTGGGAATATGTGAATGAATTGGAAATGCTGCTGGAATGGTGCAAAAGCCTGAATTTGCGGGATTGGCTAGAGCGCATGGAACTTCGTATTTTGAAGTGTGCGCCACAAGGACACGATAACTACAGTGCTATTGCACTATTTGCCGATGTTGACGGAGTATTCACATGAGTATGAAGCGTTGCGATAACGGTCATTATTTCGATTCTAGCAAATATTCGACATGCCCTTCATGTGGCATTCAAGATTTGGACATCCATGCCACAGTGATTCATCATGTGTCGCAACCGGCTGCTGCCAATGCGGAAGGGCAAACCGTCCGCCAAAACCAAGCCCCTCCACCCTCCAGCGAAGCAGGTGTCACTGTAGGCGTGTTTCGCAAGAAAATTGGCATAGACCCGGTGGTTGGCTGGCTAGTCTGCATAGAAGGTGCCGATAAAGGGAAGGATTTTCGCGTCAGGAGTGAAAGAAACACGATTGGCCGGGGAGCCAACATGGATGTTTGCATCAGCGGAGATGATGGGATTTCCAGGGAAAAGCATGCTTTCATCAGCTACAACCCGCGAAAAAACTCTTTCTTACTCTTGCCCGGCGAAAGCCGCGGGATTGTCTACTTAAACGATGATGAAGTTGCCGCACCGATGCCCTTAAAGGCGTTCGATCTCATCGAGCTGGGACAAACCAAGCTGCTATTCGTCCCGTTTTGTGGCGATCGATTTGAATGGGCCAAGACGGCAGAACCAGAGGCGGATGATTAGGCAGAATCCGCATCAGATTATTTTAGGACTTGCCCCCTTGACTGGTACAGAATATCTCCAACAACCACCCGAATATGCCTAGCCCACTCTTCTCTAACCTATGCCCTGGCTGTTTTGCCGACAAGGGGGAAAGTGCCGTTTGCCCTCACTGCAATTATGACGAGAGTGCGCCACGAGGCGTGCTGGTGTTACCGCATCGGACAGTGTTGAACAACCAATATTTAATCGGTGGCACCCTCGGCAAACTGGGTGGTTTTGGCATAACCTATCTTGCCTGGGACATTCATTTGGAAACACCCGTCGCCATCAAGGAATACCTCCCCCGCGACTTGGCCGGTCGTGACAGCAACCACCTTACCATCACGGCACACTCCAAAGAAGACCAAGCATTGTTTTTGGTGGGCTTGGGCTTGTTCCTCAGAGAGGCGCGCACCCTAGCCAAATTCGACCATGAAAATATCGTCCGGGTGCGCAATGTGCTGGAGGAGAACGGCACTGCCTATTTGGTTATGAACTTCTACGAAGGCACAACCCTTGCCGCTCACTTGGAACAAAAGGGGGGGAGAGTACCGGAAAAGACCGCGCTATCCATCATGTTGCCGATCCTGGATGGATTGAGGGATGTACACTCCAAAGGCTTTCTGCATAGGGACATCAAACCGCAAAATATTTACCTGACAAAAACTGGCATTCCCATACTGTTAGACTTTGGTTCGGCACGTATGGTCATGGGCGAGCGCACCCGAAGCATGACCGTCCTGATGACACCCGGTTACGCACCTTTCGAACAATATCATCGCAAAGGGCTGCAAGGGCCATGGACAGATATTTATTCCTGTGGGGCGACGCTTTACCATATGTTGACGGGTATCGTACCAGTCGAAGCAACCGAACGCGCAGAGCGGGACACATTGCTATCCCCTTCCAGCCTTGTTCCTGAAATCTCCCCCGCTGTGTCAAGTATTGTCATGCAAGCCATGGCAATGAACCGAGATGCGAGGCCATCATCAGTGGCTGAATTAATGGATGCATTGGAAAATGCCAAGCAAAACAGACTATCTCCCATCGAAATCAAAAAGCCTGAAGCCAAGCCACCAGAGCGGAAAATAATTTCTGCTGAAAACCTGGTGACTCAACCCGAACCACAGGAACAGACGCTTGCCCCTTATTTCAAAGCCGGACTGGGCAAGGGAAACTTGGGCTATTACTTAACAAGGTTTGCCAAGTTTGATTTACATTGGAGTGAATTGCTGAAACCGTCATGGAACACAGCAGGTTTTTTATTTAATGCTTTCTGGCTACTTTACCGGCGAATATTCGGGTTTGGAGTTCTAATTTTCGCTATGCCCCTATTATTAATGACAATTACCAATAATAAATTGATAGGCTTGTATAGCTGGCTCATTCTCTCACTAATCATAGGATTTTACGGCAATGCATTGTATTACCTTACTATCTCTAATAGAGTATCTCGTTTAGAGCAGTATTTCCCCGGCAGCCGTTTGAACCCTCTAAAATTATCTCGTCTTGCTGCGGCTGGACAAGCAAGCCTGCGAATACCTATCATATATTTTTTCATTGCCTTAATTGCCATTTATTCTCATGGAGAATTTCGTCAATGGCTGTCTGAAAAGGCCGCAAAAACCGCTCATTTGCCAGCAAAGCCAAAGCTTGCCACCCATCTACCCGCCCCTCAATATCCAAGGGATGACTTGCCTAACGAAAACGCTGAAATAAAATCTGCTTATGATGCCAACCAATACAAGGAAAAGGCTGATGAGTTGCAAAAAGCATCTGATTGGTGGGCTTTACTGGAACTTTCCCAGAAATGGTGCAGTTTAGATAGGATAAATCCAGATGCTTGGCTGGCATTTGGGCTCGCCAACTTTGAACTGGCCCAATATTCCTTGGCACAACCTGCCTTTGAAACTTACTTTAGATTGAAGCCTGAAGAAAATGATGAGGTTCTAGGATACTTAACCAAAACGTATGTAAAGCTAAAAAAGAAGATACCCGCCGAACAGGCGTTGCTTAAAATTATTGCCCTCCGCTCCAAGTTTAACCGACCGAAATCAAGCGATGATTCATTCTATTATAATGAACTTGCTAATATTTACTTTTCATCCAACGACAGAAAACTTGAGGCTTTACAACTCTATAGGCAAGCTCTCGCAACAGACCCAAACAATGAGTTATACAAGGTCAATGTGAATGCCTCACTCAAAGCGGTTGCACAGCCATCAGGAGGAACGCTGGCGAATAAATCCACTACGGATTCCCATTCAATAAACCCCAATGACGGCCTGAATGATGCCAACGATTGGTTCAGTGAAAATTATTCATCCACTACCAAACCAAAATCTTACGGAAGCTTATCCAACGCAGCAGCAGTGGGTGACATTCAAACCGTACAACTTATGATTAATAAAGGTGCGGATATTAATAAAATGGAAATGGGCAGTTACCCATTAATTCAAGCAGTCAAACATAGACAAAGTGAAATGGTTGCCTTTTTATTAAAAAATGGTGCAAATATCAATGCAGAGGATAACAATGGCAATAAGGCGATACTTTACAGCATAGCTAACGGCGATAAAAAATCAATCGACATATTGACTAATGCCGGGGCATTCACTAATGATCGGTAAGTATTTCGCCATCAACTCCCTATTAACATGGAATGAGGATTTATCATGTTAGGGCAAACCGAACTTCGCGATCACGGGGGCGCACAGCAGCCCATATCACTGGGGGTAGGAAATGCCCAAATCATTGGGGACAGAACCGAACAGCAAGACGCATTCGGATTTTCTGACAAGGATGACGAATGCTTTGTCCGACATGGCGGTTTGCTTGCCGTAGTCGCCGATGGAATGGGGGGGCATGCCTACGGGGGGGATGCCAGCCGAATTGCGGTCAAGGCTTTCCTGCAAAATTACATGACAAAACCCGCACACCAATCCATACCCGATGCACTGAATCAAGCCCTGAAAGCAGCCAACCACGCAGTGTGCGCATTTGCAGAGAACACTGGCGCAACGGGAAATTGTGGAACCACACTGATCGCGGCGGCAGTCCACCCGGCAAGCTTGTCCTTGCACTGGATCGGCGCGGGAGACAGTCGTTTATTTTTATTTCGCGACCCGCAATGGGTTCAAATAAACAATGACACTAATTATGGAAACCAATTGCTCCGAGATCAAATCAAGGGGATACCCGTTGACCTTTCCAATAATGACAAATCGGAACTACAGGGTTTAACTAGTTTTTTAGGGCTGCAGGAACTTGATGAAATTGACCGATCCATCCGTGCATTCAAGCTTCAATCCATGGATTGGCTGGTGCTTTGCACGGACGGTGTTTATGACACCCTCAGCAAGGATGAAATGGTGGATTGCCTCATTGGTGATCCTAACTTTGCCAGTGAACTGGTCATGAAAGCAATATCCGAAAAAAAGACTAGCCATCAAGATAACGCAAGCTTGGCGATCATCGCCTGTGATTTCGATGCCGCCGCTAACATGTCTGACAAATCGGGCTACCTCCGTAAGGCACTCATTCTAATACTAGCATTTGGACTACCTCTCATCATGGCGACTGTCATCGCTTTCTTGGTGGGTCTCAATTTGGGGCAAAACTGTGGTACTGCCAGTCAATTAGGAATTTGGGGGCAAATTGAATCGACATTGGATTGCCTCAAAGAAAAGCTTCAATTGAATTGACGCCGATTACCCCCCCATCCCGCTTCCCACCACTGACTCGATTTTGTGTGATTCAAAACAACGAATCAGTTCCACTTGACCCGCCGATGTTTTATGCTATCACCTACAATTTGCTTGATCGGCCAACCGGGAGAAAACCATAATGAATCAGACTTCCCTGCCCTTTGAATATGATGAATCCCCTAAGCCTGTTGTAGGGGGGGGGCTACTTGACCGACGCTTGTTTTTGCGTCAAAGTTTAGCCTTGGGAGGTATGGTATTCATGGGTCAAGACGCATTGGGAGACGAGTTTGACCGTCCGGCTTGGATGCTTAAACCAGGGCTACCATTCAGCAATTATGGACAACCCTCCCCTCATGAAAAAGAAGCCATCCGCTGGGTTTCTTCGAATCCGGCAGTTCCCGGCAACGGGGTATCATGGACCCCTTTACACGTTCTGGCAGGTACAGTCACACCATCAGGGTTGCATTTCGAACGTCACCACAATGGAGTGCCACAAATCGACCCTGCCCAGCACCGTCTATTGATTCATGGCCTGGTAAACTTCCCTTTTTTCTTAAGCATGGACAAATTAGCCCGTTATCCCATGGTGTCCCGCTTCTGTTTCATTGAGTGTGGCGGCAACAGCAATACTGGCTGGCATGATGAACCCGTTCAAGCTTCCGCGGGTAATCTGCATGGCCTTGTCTCATGCAGCGAGTGGACGGGCGTACCTTTGTCAATCATTTTGAATGAAGCGGGAATACAGACTAATGCCCGTTGGCTGATTGCCGAAGGCGCAGATGCAGCCGCCATGAACGTTAGCATTCCTATGGAGAAAGCGCTTGACGATGCTATTTTAGCGATTTATCAGAACGGGGAGCATATCCGCCCCGAAAATGGCTACCCACTCAGACTATTGCTGCCTGGATGGGAAGGGGTCACTCAAGTTAAATGGTTACGCCGTCTTGAGGCCACCGACCAACCTGCCATGACACGCAATGAGACATCCAAATACACCGAGCTACAACCCAACGGCAAGGCACGGCAATTCACCTTTATTATGGAAGCCAAATCACTCATCACTCACCCATCCCCCGGACATGCTCTGCAAGGCCCGGGGCTTTACCAAATTTCAGGACTTGCATGGAGTGGGCGGGGGAAAATCAATAAAGTAGAAGTTTCCGCCGACGGCGGCAGTAGTTGGGCCGAGGCAGAGCTACAAGAACCCATCTTATCCAAATCCTTCACTCGATTTCGCATTCCATGGCGCTGGAACGGGGGGAAAACCGTTTTGAAAAGTCGGGCCTTTGACGAAAGCGGGTATATGCAGCCAGAGCGGGGAAAACTCATCCTCGAAAGAGGAAAAAACAGCTACTTTCATTACAATGGTCAAGTGGCATGGAGCGTAGACACAGAAGGCCGGCTAAGCCATGTGTATTGACTGAAGTCGCATTGACACACTAAGACCGGAGAACAACTTTGAACCAATCCAACCATCCAGTCATTAGATTCCCGAAATTAAGGTCTTTAGGGCTTTTGTTGATACTTTCAATCGCCCCTCCAATGGCTTCTGTCGCAGACGAAGGGCCAAAGTTGGGCAAACCTGCAAACCCCCAAGAAATAGCAGCGTGGAACCTAACTGTTTACCCTGATGGCAAAGGCTTGCCTTTAGGCCATGGCTCTGCCATCGAAGGCAAGCAAGTCTACGAACGTCAATGCGCATCTTGTCATGGCTCTAACGGTTTAGGGGGAAGCAGCGAGGAACTCGCCGGAGGCAAACATAAGTTGACCGACCCAAACCCAGACAAAACTATCGGCACCTATTGGCCCTACGCGACGACACTTTATGATTTTGTCCGACGTTCGATGCCTCCCAACTCCCCTGGTTCACTCAGCCACGACCAGATTTATGCGGTTTGCGCCTATCTGCTCCATCTCAACGGCATCATCCCAGAGACAGCCGAAATGAACGCCACAACGCTTACCCAAGTGAAAATGCCCAACCGCGAAGGATTTTTACGCATTGATGCCCCACAATAAAAAAGTCTGAATTGACTTTATGGAAGATTACCCAACACGCAAGAATTGCAAAAATTGACTAATTTTTAAATCATGGTGGAACCAACACAAATCAAGCAGGTCATAACTTACGTAAACAGGGAGACAAAATTATTTGCAAGGGGGAGGGGGTAGCGAGACCTGTGGATGTTTTACGCCATAATTCTTGACTGTTTTCCTCAGGCTTCATGACCGACTCAATTCCATACTTAGGGAGCCTCTAACGTGAAAGACATGATGAAAAACATTTTACTGTGGGTAGTTATAGCTGTCGTTTTGATGACGCTATTTAACAATTTTGGCAATCGTAAGACTGAAGACACATCACTGCCATATTCCCAGTTCATCTCACAAGTGAATGATGGGCAAATTAAACAAGTAACCATTGATGGTCATGTGATAAGAGGAATAACCACGACTGGTGATAAGTTTATGACTTATAGTCCAGGTGACCCCCACTTGGTGGATGACCTGTTAAAAAATCGTGTTGAAATAAAAGCTCAGCCACCTGAGCAGCAATCCATGCTAATGCAAATTTTCATTTCATGGGCACCTATGCTACTGCTAGTTGGAGTATGGATTTATTTCATGCGCAAATCACAAGGCGGAGCTAACGGTGGTGCCATGACCTTCGGTAAAAGCAAAGCTAGACTGCTAGAAGAAGATCAAGTTAAAGTAACTTTTGCGGACGTGGCAGGTGTTGAAGAAGCCAAGGAAGATGTCTCGGAAATGGTTGACTTTCTGAGGGATCCTGGAAAATTCCAAAAACTGGGGGGCAAGATACCTCGCGGTGCATTAATGGTTGGCCCTCCCGGTACAGGGAAAACATTGCTTGCCAGGGCTATTGCGGGTGAAGCTAAAGTCCCTTTCTTTACAATATCTGGTTCAGACTTCGTTGAAATGTTTGTAGGTGTTGGCGCTTCACGGGTACGTGACATGTTCGAACAAGCCAAAAAGCGTTCACCTTGCATTATCTTCATCGACGAAATCGATGCAGTTGGTAGGCATCGTGGGGCAGGTCTCGGCGGTGGGCATGACGAGCGAGAACAAACATTAAATCAATTACTAGTAGAAATGGATGGCTTCGAAGGTAATCAAGGTGTTATTGTGATAGCGGCCACCAACCGCCCAGATGTTCTTGATCCAGCATTGCTGCGTCCCGGTCGCTTTGACCGTCAAATAACAGTCGGTTTACCAGACGTTAGAGGAAGAGAGCAAATTCTGAGAGTTCACGCCAAACGTTTACCCTTAGCTGATGACGTTGAGATAAAATATTTGGCTCGTGGAACACCAGGATTCTCTGGGGCTGACATTGCCAATTTAGTGAATGAAGCAGCATTGTTTGCAGCACGTAAAAACAAACGCGATGTGCAAATGGAAGATTTTGAAAAAGCTAAGGACAAAATACTAATGGGTGCTGAACGTACCTCAATGGTAATGAGTGAAGATGAAAAGAAGCTTACGGCATATCATGAAGCAGGGCATGCAATAGTAGGGCGCTTGGTACCAGAACATGATCCAGTTTATAAAGTTAGCATAATGCCTCGTGGAAGAGCATTAGGCATAACGATGTTTTTGCCTGAAAGAGATACCTACAGCGCTAGCAAGCAAAAACTAGAAAGCATGATTTCAAGCCTCTTTGGTGGTAGATTGGCTGAGGAAATAATTTTTGGCAAGGAACGGGTTACAACCGGAGCATCAAACGACATTGAAAGAGCAACAGGATTAGCTAGAAACATGGTAACCCGTTGGGGATTGTCAGATCGTCTAGGACCGCTTGCATACAGTGAAGAAGAAGGTGAGGTTTTCTTGGGTAGATCAGTTACTAAACATAAATCAGTATCCGAAGAAACTGCACATGTGATTGATGAAGAAATTCGCTCAGTAATCGATAGCAATTATGAGAGAGCTGAGCGGTTATTGAGAGAAAACATGGAAAAATTGCATGTAATGGCAGATGCGTTGATGAAGTACGAAACAATTGACCACTACCAAATCGATGAAATTATGGATGGGAAAATTCCTAGTGCACCAAAAAGCTGGTCTGATACCCCACCTCCAAGCGGTGATGGTCAGACTGGTGTGACTTCGACAAATGTTGACGGCACAGCAGGGCTTGGAAAGCCTGCAATCCAACATTAGTTTCATTTCAAACTCTACACACAGGAAACCCCGACTTAGGTCGGGGTTTTTTTTCTCCGCTGGAAATTAAATTTAGAAATAAAACAATTAATTGATAATAATAAAGGATAAAATATTCACACTTAATTATGTTCATGTCATAATAGTCGGAATTGTTTAAAAACGGAAATAACAAGATTTTATGTTTGTAAAATAAAACAGACTAAACACTCCTACAATTAATAAATAGCTATAGGTTTTTATTAACTTGTATAACGATTACAATATTTTCTAGAAATGCGCTCTAAGTATCGACATGTTGTTGAGTATTCACATATTCTTTGAAGTTGCAGGAGGTTTAATATTTTCAATGATAGGATCACTGGAAGCCTAAACATATAGAGCGAAGAGGTAAACGCCTATCATAATTCACAATCGCACATAGAAATCAATTCAAGGAAATACTTATCATTAGATTTGTTAATGAATAATATTAGAATGGCACGTCCAAGCCGTCATAATAAATGGATACTCGAAATACCGGAATCAACTAAAAGAACAATGACAGCGTGGTACGAAAAACCTCATCAAATTTTCGATGAATATTACGTACCATTCATGGTATATTTAAATCCTTACCATGGAAGGAAATTATATCAAATCAGTTTAGGGGAATACATTTGTCTCATGGATATAAGAAAAACACACTCGACTGCTTCTGAGCAGATACGTTACTGTAGTAGTAATAGGTATCATAGGTTTAGGTTTGATAATTTCATACTTGATTGGATTGATTTTAAGCTGGAAGAATTTTTTTAATAATCGACCAGGACTTTATTCATCCATCAATATTGGAGACGTGCTAAAACGAACACATAAAATACACCTTGGAATGGGAATATTTAGCTTGCTAGTTTTAATAGTAATTAAACTGACAGGATTGAATGTGTGTTTTCCCAATGTGTTGAAATCAGTACTTGACTGATCGGGCATGAATCATAATAACAAAGGGAATCATAATTAAAAGCGCTGCAATTCCGAGAAAACATCAATTTAGCTCATCTGACGCAGAAGCAATATACCAAGGTCTGTTTCTACATTATTCTTTATGCAGCGTTGATTTACCAGTCGGAGAGGATGGAACATAAAGGATAAAATTACAACATCAAGAAGAAGCTTACGTCCGGCACCCATATAATGGTTGGTATCTTAGGATAAAAAACATACTATCTTATCAAAAACTTCCGATAAGAAGTTTTTTCTTTATATTTGATAATTCTTTTGTTAGTTAACAATATTGAGGAGTAACATATGAGCGGAATTTGCGGTTGGAACAACAACCATTTTACGATGGAAAAAAGTTCAGAAATAATCAATAAAATGGCTTCATCTCTTTTGATTAATCAAACACATTCAATAAAAAAAGCTTCGCAGAAATATTGTAGCTTAGCATCAACTGGATTATCAAACGAATGTGATATAACTATTGTAAACAATATTGGCATTGTTATTAAGGGTTCATTGCGTTGGTCGGACACCAATTTACAGGAGATGTTTATTAGCAGAGGTTTAACGCAGACAATACAACATGCTTATGAAACGTATGATATTTCATTTTTAAATAAGATTTCAGGTAGTTTTGCTATATGCATAGTAGATATATCAAAACAAAAGACAATCATTGCCATAGATAAAATAGGCATTGAATCGATGTTCTTTTCCTTCATAAACGAGCAATTAATATTTTCATCAAATGCAAGATCGATATTGTGTCATCCCGATTCAATTGGTGATGTAAATCCTCAAAGTATATTTGATTACCTTTTTTTTCACATGATACCTAGTCCCCGCAGTATATTCGAAAAAATGGAGAAGCTAGGTCCTGGGGAATATTTATCTTTTGAAAATAAAAAAATTATAAAGAAACAATATTGGATACCGAGTTACATAGAAACAAATAACAATGAAATAACTTTGTTAAAGAGGGAGTTTTTACATATTTTGGAGAAAACCGTAAGCAATGCATCTACTAACCCATTGACAGGATCCTTTTTAAGCGGTGGAACGGATAGCTCAACTATTTCTGGTATGCTCAGAAAAATCCAAAAAAAACCAATTAATACTTACAGTATAGGATTTGATACTGAGGGTTTTGATGAGACAAAATACGCACGTATTGCTGCCAGTCATTTCAAAACTACACCACACGAATACTATTTAAAGCCTCAAGATGTTGTCGATGCTATCCCTGAAATAGCCAGCGCTTACGACGAACCATTTGGTAATGCATCTGCAGTACCCGCTTACTATTGCGCCAAGTTAGCAAATAATGATGGTATAAAAGTATTATTAGCGGGGGACGGGGGTGATGAAATATTTGCGGGAAACTTACGATATGCAAAGCAGAAAATATTTGAACTTTATCTTCATATACCTTACAATATTCGCAATTTAATTATTGAACCGGCGATCTTTAATTTTCCTTATGGCGACAATTTATGGCCTATAAATAAATCAAAAAGCTATATAAATCAAGCAAATATTCCGCTTCCAAACCGCATGGAGACATATAACTTTTTAAATAGAATTCCCTTAACTGAAATATTTGAAGCAGAGTTTTTAAATTCCATAAATATCAACGAACCTTCGAACTTTCTTTGCGAAAGATATGGTAACGCCCCTACAAAATCAACTTTAAATAAGATGCTTTTTTTAGATTTAAAATTTACACTGGCAGATAATGATTTAAGAAAAGTGAATCGGATGTGTGAGCTTGCAAATATTGAAGTAAAATACCCATTTTTAGATGATGAATTCATTGTGTTCAGTTCAAAACTGCCACCATCATTGAAGTTGAATGGATTAAGTTTAAGATATTTATTTAAAGAAGCCTTAAAGGACTTTTTGCCGAGAGAAGTATTGAGTAAACAAAAACAAGGTTTTGGACTACCATTTGGTATATGGATGAATAATTATCTACCTCTAAGTGATATAGCATTCGAAAGCATAACTTCACTTTCTAAACGCGGAATTATAAAACCAGATTTTATCAATTCTATACAAAACCATCATAAAACCTACCCAGGATATTACGGTGTAATCATCTGGGTGTTGATGATGCTTGAACAATGGTTCAAAAGTGTTAAATAAACTAAATAAGTAGCCAAACAAAAATAATCTGGCATAAGACTAGGTTAACAATCAAGGACATACATAATGGATATGCCCGAGGACTTATGCCTGACTACTTAATTAAATAACTTTTTTTACTATTGGTTTTACGAAATCATTTCCACCTATGTGTTCAGAATTGATTGAATCTAATAGAACTTGTGGATTTTTTTCATATTGAACTAAATAAGTTTTACACCCTACCAATATTGAAATTAGGCAATAATATAAGTCAAAATCAGCCAGGCCCAAAAATGAACCTGCCGACCAATACCCAATAAAACTTACTTGAATCATTGAACTCAAATCATAAATCCATTGCAAATCTATTTTGTTTTTTGTTAACTCCATCAAAGATGATGCTAATCTCCATGATGAAAATGCAATTGCCAAGAAAAAACCCAATCCAATAAATCCATGCTCAGCAAGAACTTGGAAATATATACTATGTGCATCATGTATGTCTAAAGGATTTGAAGCATATTGTTCGAATACCCATGGTATTGGCAATCCTTTAAACCCTCCCCCAGTAAGATGATTAAGTGCAATATTAATGGCTGCACCCCATGCATTTATTCGTCCTAAAGCAGATCCATCAGCTTTATATTCTTTTATTGTACTCATCCGTTCATGCCATGATTCTGGCATGAATGCTATAATGATGGGTATAGCGATAAGCATTAAAATAGTTAATAAAACTTTCTGTCTACTTTTGAAAATTAAAAATATTATCATACTTATCATTCCTATTAAAGCTCCTCTTGATTGGGTACCTAAAATAGTTATTAAAGTTAATATCATTGCTACCATTAAACCTTGTTTGACGTAAACTTTTGTTTCTAATAGACTTAAATATCGCAATAAAGGAACAGTCATACATAATGCTAATCCAATTTCGTTGTTACCGCCTATAAATGATCCATCGGGACCCCAAACTTTTTGCCCACCTCCAGTCAAAACAGTAAATATCCCACCTTTTATCCCATAGAAACCTAATGACAATGATACTACCCATACAAGTCTATTTATATTAATAGGTGTAATCATTACAATCATCGTAATGAAGGTAATTAATTGAATTCTCCACATTCTATCCCATAGAGTCCAAGCCGCGATAGGATCGAATGCAAAAATCGTTGTTATAGTCATCCATATTGTATAAAGAAATAACAATACATTAGCTGGCATCCATAAAATATTTTTCTTTCCCTTCCACAATAGTAAACTAATAAGTAATGTTATAGCCGTAACAAATGCAAATTGCATATTCACGGCAAATCCCCAGCACATTCTGTGAGGATTCATCAATGAAATCCAATAAAACATGAGCACAGCCAAATCCGGCCTAAATAATAATTTAGGTATTGAACCGAAAATAATTATTGTTAATACTAAATCACGCAAAATTGATTAAAATATATGCTTATGGTTTTCGATTAATGAATACAACTCTTATGACTCACATTTTATTATTTTTCTAAAAATATTAAGCTGCCCGTTCGTTGTTTCAACCCAACTAAAGTGTTCAGCATACTTTCTAACAACTGATCTTTGAGGATAATGATCGAATAGATCGTGAACACATTTAACTAAAGATTCCGGTGTTCGATCCATCATTAGGCGTCCAACATCTGGGTCGCGTACAATTTCTGGCGTACCCCAAATAGAAGTAGCAATTACAGGTGTACCACATGCCATTGATTCTAGAAGTACATTCGCCCAACCTTCTCGGCTAGAGCAAAGTACCAATGCATCAACAGCGCTGTACCAATAAGCAAGGGAATTTTGTGATACTGACCCAATGAATTTAACACGATTGGACACACCAAGCTCATCTGCCAAGTTGTAAAGATACTTGAATAATTCCCCTTCACCAATCAATGCAAGTTTAAAATCCGTCAGTTGAACTAATGCCCTAATTGCAATATCGTGTCCTTTTCGTTCAGTCAACCAACCAACTGATAGAAGCCATCGACCACTATCAATTCCTAACTTTTCACGAGCAATTTCTGGGTTAATTGGATGAAACAAGTTAAGATCAACCCCATTTTGTAGAACATAAATTGAATTTGAA
Organism: uncultured Methylococcaceae bacterium; assembly: GCA_903859815.1. Classification (GTDB taxonomy): domain Bacteria; phylum Pseudomonadota; class Gammaproteobacteria; order Methylococcales; family Methylococcaceae; genus Methylumidiphilus. Next base: position 178,052 of record CAIOOA010000067.1, read on the forward strand.
CTGACACCCAATAATTTGAGTTGATTCGCTAGTGCTTGGCATACAGCTATAGAAACATTGGTAGTCTTAGCAGCCCATTTAATAAGAATGCGAGGGATGATATATTTGGGTATTAGGTTAATATCTGTACCTCTAGCGGTTATGACTAATGGTTTTCTAAAAACTTTTGAAATAATTGCTGCTGCAACTCCATCAGGGTAGTAATAATGTGCATCAATCAAATCAAATTTGTATTCTTTGTAGATTTTAATTATGGTCGGTAGACAAAAAAGAGCGATTAAAAAAGGGACAAGGCTCATTCCAAATTTTGGAATGATTGGATATCGGGGATATTCGACAATAAAATTATGATAAAAATCATTTGAAGGTGTTTTAGCAATTTGTGCCCATCGCCCAAAAAAAGAAGAAGTAGAAGGAAACCATGGAACTGGAGCAACAACACGAACTTCAATTTGATTAGTTTCAATTAAATGCCGTAATCTAGATTCAACAAATATTCCATGAACTGGTCGTGCTGTACTAGGAAATAGAGTAGAGAATAATAAAACTTTAATAGGCCTTTTCATTACTTCTGAAAATTGCTTAATAATAATTTTTGGGCAACATTTTCAACTTTCATAGCATTTCCTGTCCAAGTTAATTGTAATTGATCTATAGTATCTCTCGCACCAGTGCCAATCAGATTGCGCAGGGTTGAATCAGAACATAGTTTGTTTAGTGCAGATTCAAAAGAAGTAGGTTGACTAATATTGAATAGAAGTGCATTTTTTTCATTTTCAAGTATTTCACGTAAGTTAGGCGTATCTGGAGCTATTATAGGTTTAGCTAGTGCCATATATTCGAATAATTTGAGTGGAGATGCATAGGAAACAACGGAAGGTTGCAAGGCAATATCAAATGAAGCTACGTAATTAGGTACTTTATCTCTGGGTATAACACCTGTAAATGATATTCTTGACTCTAGTTTTAATGATTTTGCTAAGCTTTCCAATTCTACTCTTGCAGGCCCATCTCCAACAATTAGTAGGTGAGTATTATAATGATTGTTATTTTTCATCCAATATAAAACTTTATCTATTCCGTGCCAATCTCGAACAAATCCAGTAAAACCAAGAATTAGTTTACCTTGCAGACCCAATTCAAATTTAGCCTGATCTTTAGAAATGTTTTTTGAAAATTTAGATAAATTAATACCATTTGGTATGACATGGATTCGATTTTTTGGAACACCATAAGCCTCAACATAGTTAGCTAAAACATGCGTAACAGGCAAAACGATATTTGCAGATCGCCAAACTAATCCTTCGATCCAAGTTGCTAACTTGGGAAAACTGAGGCCCCCATGTATACTTCTTTCTTCGGCTAGGGGAGAGTTTACTTCGAGAATAAAAGGTAGGCCATGTAGTTTGTGAATAATAGCACCAGCTATCATAAAAAGGTTATATCTTTCGTATAAGATATCTGGTTTAAATTGTTTCATTATGATAAAAAGACGGTAATATGCTAAGATACTATAAGTAAGCTCCATAATTTCATATAGATGTTTAGGTGAATGATTCCTTAATTTTTCTACCCAACTAATCGTGTTTCCCATTTGATTATTATCTTTCTGTTGTGGCGAAACAATTTTGATTTCATGACCAAGTTCCTTCATGGCAAGTATCATTTCTTCTATATGAACAGCTTGACCATCAGAAGAAGCTGTACGGTGATGATATAGTATTTTCATGCAATTAAAAATGATTAATGAATTAATAAAAAAAAACAGAAAAACTATTTTTTGTAAATCTTAAATCGATTGACGTAAGAAAGACTCGAAAATTAATAATGCCCAAAGTGTAGGACCATGATCTTTTCTACCTTCTTGGTGTTGATTGATTAGCTGTGTGAGACTATTATGATTAAAAAAGCCAACATCTCTCATTAATGGACTAAGCAATGAACTTCTCAAGGATTCTTTTAATGGACCTCTAAACCATTTGGAAATAGGTATTGAAAACCCCATTTTAGGTCGGTACAGAATTTCATTCGTTAAATAGGGTTCAAGTGATTTTTTCAGAACATATTTTCCTTGTCTTCCATTGAGTTTCAGGTTTGGTGACAATGTCGATATCCATTCTACTAATTTATGGTCAAGAAAAGGAACACGAACTTCTAAAGCATGGGCCATACTTGCACGATCAACTTTTGTGAGTATATCCCCAGGTAGATAAGTTTTAAAATCAAGATACTGAACGAGAGAAAGCGGATCTGTTGTTGGCGCTGTTAAGGAATGGCCTCTTAGTACCTCAATAGCATTATAGTTCTGAAGCTCATTTTTAAAATTATCTGAATATAAAAAATTCCTAAGGTCGTTATTAATAACAGAAACACCATGGAAATATCCTTCAAGTGAATCTCTAGATATGGCTTCGAAAGTAGATTTTGCTCTAAAGATTTTAGGAGCCCAATCAAGCTTAGGATATGATTTACCAAGGAATCCAAATATTAATTTTCTCATAGTTGGATTAAGTATATTTCTAAAATTCTCTTCATATACATGCCAGCGATACCGTCTATATCCTGCAAAATTTTCATCCCCCCCATCACCAGATAAAGCAACAATTACACTCTTACGTGCTAATTCACAAACTTTATATGTAGGTAATGCCGAACTATCTGCAAATGGTTCATCATAAATGTTGACAAGTTTATCTAATAGGGAATAATCGTTTGGATCAACTATTTCAGTATGATGATTAGTAGAATATTGATCAGCTACGAGCTTTGCGTATCTAGATTCATTGTAGAGTGGATCTCCAAATGAAATGGAACATGTATTAACCGGATCACTAGATAAACCAGCCATAATCGCGACAATGGCACTTGAATCGACACCACCAGAAAGAAAAGCTCCTAATGGAACATCAGATAACCTTCTAATATCAACTGCTTCTTTTAGTCGATATGGAAGTTCTTCTATTGCTTGTTGTTCAGTTATGGTTTTATCAATTGTAAAAGGAATATTCCAATATTGCTTAGGTTGTGGAAATGGATAATTTCTTCTTATTGTTAAATAATATCCAGGTAATAATTTAAACACATTTTTATATATCGTTTTTGGATCTGGTATATACCCGTATGCGAAATATTCTTCTACAGAAGTATAATCTATGTTCTTTCTAAAACTTGGATGCAGCACTAAGCTTTTCAATTCAGAACCAAATATAAAAAATCCATCGTTCAATATTGCATAATAAAGCGGTTTAACACCTAATCTATCTCGTGCAAGAAACAAAGTTTGATTGATCCTATCCCAAAGAGCAAATGCAAACATACCCCTAAAGTGATGTACACAATTCTCACCCCATGCTGCCCATGCATAAATAATAACCTCTGTATCGCAGTTAGTTGAAAAAATATAACCAAGGCTTTCAAGCTTCGTTTTGATATCCTGAAAATTATAAATTTCACCATTATATGTTAACACTATTGAATTGCTTCGACTGTACATGGGTTGTTTGCCACTAGCCAAATCAATGATAGAAAGACGACGATGTCCAAGCCCAATTCCAGATTCAGTGTGAATTCCTCCAGAATCTGGCCCACGATGAAATTGAGATTCGTTCATCTGAAATAAAAGATCACGGTTAATCTCTCGATAACCATTCAAATCATAAATACCAACGATACCGCACATAATTTATTTATTTATTTATTAAGTTGAATTAAATCATCATAAACGTCAATATAACTATTTACCATTTTATCGAGCGAAAATTCATTATTAGCTCTTTCAAATCCACATTTTCCGTGTTCGATAATCTTATCAGGATTATTGATATAATATTCTATTGAGATTGCAATAGCTTCAGGATTTTTTGGGGCAATTAAAAATCCTGTTTTTGAATTTATTACTAATTCGGGATTTCCTCCAACATTTGTAGCTATAACAGGTATTCCTGTGGCCATCGCCTCAAGAATTACGTTTGAAATTCCTTCAGAGTATGAAGGTAAAACAAAAATATCAATTATGTTAAGAATTTCAGCTATATCTTGCCGTTCACCGGGTAACCATACCAAATCTATAACCCCTGAATTTGAAAAATATTTTAACGCTTCATTTCGTAATGGTCCATCACCAATCATAACCAATCTCAAAAAACATCTTAACTGTGGTTTATGAGTAATCAAATAAATGAAAGCATTAACTAAATTAATTTGATCTTTCACTCCATGCATACGTCCTATAGTTCCTACCACTATAAAGTTTTCGTATATGGAGAAAGGATAGCCAGAAATATGAGGTTTTTTTATCATAGGTTTAAATTTGTTACAATTAACGCCGTTAATGATAATTCTTATTTTACTTTCTGGTATGTGGACTTTATAAATCAGGTAGTTTTTTATTTCAATAGATAAGGAAATAAAAGTTTGAATTATATATGAATAAATTTTACGTAATATCTGATATTTAACAATTTCACCCCTAGGATCGAATATGTCCCAACCATGTTCACTATGTATTCGATGTTTAACACCTGCTAATAAGGCAGATAATTGACATTCGATTGTAGAAAGGTTTCGGGTATGAACAATATCGGGGCTTAATTTTCTTAACAAACAATATAATTTATAAAACATAAAAAGATCATGACCATCCTTTTTATGCAAACTAATAACTTCTACTTCTTTATTTAATATTTGACATTTATATTCAGTTGCATCTTTGAGACAAATAATTACATGCTTATATTGTTGTTCCGGGATATTATTGATTAAATTAATGAGTCCATTTTCCAATCCCCCTACAGATAAACGATGAATGATATGCACTATTAAAGTTGGCTTTTTCATTTTGAAATCACGCCAGAAGACAATGAAAGACTTTTATTTATTGATGCAAACATATCATTTGCAAAATGTGTTAAAGCAATTTCAGAGTAATATGGATCATCTTTATCCACAACAAATAAGAATATTGCCGCATCTAATGAAGGCTTTTTTAATAATTTTTGTCTTAAATTTAACAACTTCGCTTCGATTCTACTAATTGTATTTACTCCATTAATCCAATTAAATTGCCAAATAATAAGTACTTGATCAGTCGATTTTAACTTAGACTCAACTATATTAGTTTGTTTACCATTTATATTAATTCTTTTTGGGTTGCTTATTATTTCCTTCCATATTTGATCCTTTTCATTAATTAAAACATTTCTTGAATTTATAAGCTCTGACCCTTGTCTAGAATTAGCATAGTATTCAATTATAACTCCAATTTTATCTTGACCATTGGAAAAAAAAACAGTATTTTCGCTACTTACCCCAAAGTATTTAGGTTTCCAATCCGTAAATGATCCTGAATATTTCCATTCTCCTGAGGGCTTAAGAGAAATATATTCAAACCGATGTGCGCTATTTTCATCATATGATAAAACTAAGTTAATTATATGCCATACGGATACCACAAACAAGCATGACAATGAAACAAAAATTTTACGTTTTGAATTACATTCTTTTGCATTAGATACAGCTATATAATTATTTGGGATAATTTCTTTACACTCATTATCATTCCATTGTGACCCAATCCAAAACAATAAAGCCATACCAACACCAAAGAAAACCCATCCATACACAAAATGGTCATCCCCAATTCCAAACTTCATCCCACTAAAATGTCCTATCATCACAATTAAATAGGCCCTTAATCCATTTAAAAAAATTGGTACTATAACTGATAACACAATGAACATGATACGGTATTTGTAAGAGTGGTAATTGATATAAGCGAAAAGTGAACCCAAAGTTATTGATGCGATAAGATAACGTAATCCAGCACATGCTTCAACAACTGACCAATCACCGCTCACAATACTGAAGTAATTTCCTTCACGAAAAACTGGCATACCACTCAAACGGATTAGGCCCACAGTGAAATCCGCTGTAAAATTAATCATTATAGGTAATAAGAAATCACCAAATGGAACACAAAAAAGAAGAAACCATAATGGAAACAACAATTCCAAATATACTCTACGGCCTAAAATAGCCCAAACAATAAAAGGAATTGATGATACTAATGCATATTCTTGCAACACCAAGATATCAATTAAATTTCCAATCAGCCAGATAAAACCTAGTGATGCAATATAAAATATAGGGGTTATTTCTGAAATCGGATATATTTTCTCTATAACGGCTCTTTTAGTCCATATCAAGTATCCAGAAATTGGAATAATAAGATAGCAATGTGCATAAGTATGGGTGTTCCAAGCATCCAACATCAACAAAAATGTAGTATTGTATAAAAAAACAACGCTGATGATTGTGATTACAGTAATACAAGAAGCTACTACCCATGGAGGATTTTCAGCCAAATATAGAGTTTCCTTGTACTTATTCATCATGACACTTTCATTTTTTTATACTTTTAGCCAATATTCTTCGAAATAAAAGGGCCTATCAAAGTACTCAGGCTAAGAGGCAAATGTTTCCAAGCGTTGATCAAAAACCTATATTTTGGATTAAGTGGATTTATCTCAGGTAGAGTTGTTGAGTTAACCAATTGATATTCGTAATGCAATGGCTTTGATTCAAAACCCCAATGCAATTTAAATCTGTACGAACCAGACCCAGATTTACTCCTTCCAAAATCGAAGATTTTACAACCTCTATCAACGGAATGCTTCATCACTTCCCAATACATAAAATCATTTGCACTCAACTCCCGAGCTAAAGTAGAGCCTCCCCCATAATAAGGTAGAATTTCATCACGAAAGAAAAAATTAAGTACGCTACTAACTACCGAATAATTATTTTCAATGCTAATTATTTCTACGTCATCAACAAAAACATGTTTTAGTATCTCAAAATATCTTCTTCCTAAAACAGGAGTACCCAAATTTCTAAGACTTTCAGAGTACATGTTATAAAATCTGGTTAAATCAGTATCAATTACGCTCTTCAAACCTACAGATATTCCCTTTCTTATCATTGCCCTTTGTTTACGTGGGATTGCCATAAAATTACTATTGTAATCAGGAAATAGAGCTTTCCTAAATGTAACGTAAAGTTGCGATTTTGGATTTTTATTAAAAGAATCTTCGATATTCCTTAATTCCAAATAATCAACTTTTAAATCGCGAGCTAAATCGTAGGCAGCTTTGTCTAATAATTGACTAGCCTTTTCGTTACTAGACACTATTCCTCCGTAAACGCAAAACGGGGTAGAGATCAGTGAATTTCCAAAAAGTTTACTTTTTATATGACCTAAAGGTAATATAGCTTGTATCGAACAATTATCTTCCACATATAAATAATAAGTATCATGACCGAATGCACTTTGTAGAACATTTCGCCATCCTGCCTTGTGAAAAAATGTTGCTTGAGGGTGGTTATGTACAAAGCTATCCCAATTAACAGCATTACAATCATCGAGTATTTTTATATCCATAATTATTGAGAACTAATCTAAATTAAACTATTTTATTCGATAAAAAGACTTTTTCAATTGAATCCCAATCAAAATCCCTCATTAATTTATTTAATTTATCTTCCATACTAGATAGGTTTAAATAATGTCTAAATCTTGTTCTAGAATCCAAACCCAATTGACGAGGTTGATCAGGATCAATTTCCCATGGATGAAAGTAAAATATACAGGGCTGGTTCTCTTCATTGTTAACTTTATTAATAGCCCATTTCGAAAATTCGTAAGGGTATAAACGGAAAAAACCGCCTCCACCACAAGGAAATCTTTTTCCAAATATGCTTATTGTAGAAACAGGTATTTCGATAAGCTGGTTTGTATTTTCAGGTTTAAATGCAAACCTAGGAGCATTGGGCATCCCGTAGATGTCATGCTTAATTGGATATATACTCGAGCTATAATCAAAACCTAGGTCATCAAGTATTTCTAATGCCCATAGATTACGACTTCCAATTGAATAACTTGCAGCTCTATACCCTCTCATTCGCACTCCCGCTATATCCTCAATAATAGACTTGGCTGAAAAGACATCATCACGAAATTCATCGGGTTCTTGTAAATATGCCTTTATGTGATAATAACCATGGCAAGCTATTTCATGGCCCTGACTACTAATAGTCCTAACAAGCACAGGGAATCTCTCCGCTATCCATCCGAGAATAAAAAAGGTAGCTTTTATATTATAATAACTTAGTATTTCCAGAATACGGTAAGTATTTTTTTCAACTCTTGAAGGTATTTTATCCCACTCACTTCTATTGATATACTTTTCAAAAGCTGAAACTTGAAAAAAATCTTCTACGTCTACAGATATTGCATTCTTCATTATTATTTTCTTTGCAGTATAATTAAATATAATAGTTATATTATGCTAGTTAGGATGGTTATCATAAATGTTGCTCATATCTAAGTTAATCAATATTGCCTTTCTTAGCAAAACCTTTTCTTTATTAACTTCATTTATCAGATATTTAATTTGATTTTCTAATTGGGTTAGCCTTAATTCAAATTCGGGTGATTTATTGGGTGATAATTCAATATCATGATTTTCTGTGGGCGTATAAATTGTATTATCAACAGCTAAATCAGCCTTTTGGTATTTAGAATCCTGTTCAATTTCATTGATTACTATAGTTGCAGCTTGTCTATCTAATACGTTCAATTCTTCTAAAAAACCATAGAGTAACAGACGATCACAGAGATTATTGATAATCCTTGGTGTTCCTCCAGTAAATTCGAAGATATCGTCGAATATTTCCTCAGAAAACTTTGGGTTTTTATTCCAACCCGCTGTTATTAATCTATGGAGGATATAGTCCTTAGTTTCTTCTTTTTCTAATGCTCTAAGATGATATGTTGCTGTGATTCTTTGTCGAACTTGTTCCATATTATCCGCTTGCAACAGGCATCGTAACTCATCTTGACCAAGCATAAAAATTTGTAATAATGGCTTACCGTTAAACTCCAAGTTCAACAACATCCGCAACTCTTCTAAGGACTGGTATGGCAAGTGCTGAGCTTCATCTACAACTAGCAGCACTCGTTTGCCTTCTTGAGCTTTCATTTTAAAAAATCCTTCTAGACTTTTTAACAGAACTGCCTTTGGTATACCATCAAAAGGAAGATCATATGATGCTGCCACCATTCTCAATGCATCATCAGCTCCAATCTGTGATGTAACCATCAATCCGGGTATAACTTCCTCTTTATGAATAGTTTCGAATAGTTCCTTAACTAACATTGTTTTTCCAGTCCCAGGTGCCCCTGTTACTACTATAAATCCCTCGCCTTGCTCTAAACCATAGCGCAGATAAGCTAAACCGCGTTTATGTACTGCACTATTAAAGAAAAATTCAGGATCAGGATTTAGCTGAAAAGGCTTTTTTGTCAAATTATAAAATGTTGAATACATGACTATTTCCTAAAACCTAATATTTATACTTGCAGTAATTCTGTTGGACTCATAATTTCCTAAATTATTACTAATGCTACTTATTCCCGTTAACCCATTATAATCTGATTGATAATGATTAAATTGCAAATAAGCAGTAGAAAAAGACGATAACTGTCTGCTGATTGTTAATGCTACACTCGCAAAATCTGTTCTACGGTTACCACCAGTTAAATTTGAGCCATTAGAAAATTCGCTAGTCTGCCATGTTCCCCCTATAGAAGCATTCATCCTTTGTGCAAATCGCCAAGTCCAGTTAGCATTAAACCCATACATATCTTGCGGAGGATATGCCCCTGAAACATAGGATATGTTATTCTGAAATCCAGTCATTGTAAAAGTTGTTTTTTGCAAATACCACGTTAGCGACAGTTGTGCTCTTTTTATAACCATTACATCATTGTTTAAATTAAACAAATTGATTAGTCTACTGTTAGCTACAGGGTCACCAACAGGTATTCCATTAATATCTGTAGATTGTGTAAACGTGGGAATGCTAGATAGAAATTGTTGCGCAGTACCCGATGTTGTAATATAACTAGTGTTAAATAATATTGTGCGTGTACGGTGTTGGAACACTCCATTATAAGTTGTTCCCCCAATAGTGGACCCCATTGCACCCCCGCTGGCAGAGCCTGAATTAGTATCAAATCCTGGGGTGCTAAAATTCGCCGTAGTCACTCCTCCTATCCCATAAAGCCCCCCATTATTACTTCCTCCGACTTTACTATCCCTATAACTGAACTGGAAGGTTGTTCTTTCACTTGGATGCCATGTTATATTACTGAAATTGGCATTATAACCGTATCCTATCGCTAGTTGAAATTTGGAGCTTGGGATCCAAGATAAACCTGGCGTTATATATAGTCCGTTATTTGTTGCTAAATTACTAGGATAAGAATTATCATAATAACCACTTTGCACAAAAGCATTGAGATCATATAAGCCTAACTTATAACTTATTTCTCCATTGACTGAACGAAAACGTATTATTGAGTTATCAAATGTGTTTACCGCTGCCCCTTGATTATATTGTTCTTGATTATTAACAATTACACGCCATCCAATTGTCTGAAAATGCTTACCATTCCTCAAGCTAACTGTTTGTTGGTAAGTATTAGAATCAAGATTAATTGTATTCGTTGGCTGTCCTATGTTTAAATCTGCTGAACCATTATTTCCAAAACTACTATAAGCAAACCTAATTTCACCGTTCACGAAGCGATTTGAGTTAATTAACCAATAAGGACTGATTCTAAATGCCCTATAGGTAGTATACCCTGCACCTAGTGCCCTACCGACATTATCAGGACTAAAACCTCCCTGTGCGCTTAAATTAGATTGAGAGATTGTGCTAGATGAATCAACAAACAAACTTTTATTATATATTTCGGTTTTTCCTGTCATTTGAAGCTGGTTAAATACTCTAGGTTCTATATCAATTCCTTCGTAATTTTGAAATTGTAATCTATAGTTCAAATTAAAACTAGAACGGGAGCTATTTCGTACTATATTAACTCCAGGCAGAAGCTCTGTTACAAAGCCCCCAACCGGCTCATTAATTAGTGAGTTTGTGGAACCGTAACCATAAGTTAGATTATCAGAATAAATTTGATTTAGGGTAAAATAAGGTGACAGTCTAAAGCCAAATAATTTACCATTAGCCACCGGCAAGTAGATTACCGTAAATACAATTACCAATCCTTTGCTAAATCTATTTTTTTTATTTAGGAAATTAATCAACTTTTTTTGCTTGTCCATAATACCCGTACCCATATCCATAACCTAAACCATAATATGTAAAACCAAATCCTTTCTTAACTTTATTTAAAACACAACCCAAAACCTTACATGACTCCAATTTGGCTATCGATTCTTGCACGATATATTGTGGGGTTACTTCTGCCTCTACCACCAAAACAACTTGCCCTACTAAATTTGCCAGCACAGGCGCTTGAGTTGCAGCAAGAAGAGGGGGGGAGTCAAAAATCACAATTCTGTCTGTATATCTTTCAGACAGTTCCTTGGCTAATCTTTTCATGGCATCACTTGCTAGCAACTCTGTAGAATGTTGGTGTAAAGCACCAGCCGGCAATATTGAAAAGTTCGGTATATCCGTTTTAATCAACATATCAGAAAGCCTCAAACCTGAACCAATCAGCATATCAATCAGGCCTGCCTGCGGTTTTATACCTAGGAGTTTCGATACTGATGGTTTTGCAACATCAGCATCAACTAATAAAACCCATTTGTCTCTTTCCATTGCAATACTTAGTGCCAAATTAGCAGCAGTAAAAGTTTTACCTTCACCAGGTACACTGCTTGTCACAAGAATCAGGTTCGCATGCTCTATACCATTATCTCCATCAGGAAAAGCATTCATCAATAGAGGTCTTTTTATAATGCGATATTCTTCAGCCATTTGGCTTCGAGCCATTTCTGGGGTTAACATTCCTTTTTCCTGCATCGATGTCCAATTAATCGCTAAATAGTTCCTAGTCCTCTCTTGTTGCCTTTCTACATAACTTTGTTGCTTTTCTACTATCCTTGAATCAGATATTATATTACCATCAACCACATCTGACCGCTGATTTGCAGCCATTTTCTCTTGAATTAACTCTTCAGAATTAATTGGTATTTCAGGGTTTAAATCTTGTTTTACCAGATTTGTTTGTTCGGCTATTTGATTTTCTTTTGCCTTTTCCAGTGCTTTTTCAATAATACTCATGGAATAAACCTCAAATCAAAAGGGAAGATGCCGAAGGTTTATACCTTTAATCTCAAGCAATATTATCAATATATAAAGCACTAGCAATGTTATAAATGCTATTAACAGCTTTACCATCTCATATCTCTTTTTTCTTCTCAGTTCCGGTATCCAGTTCATAGAAATACTGCCAAGTACTGCAACTCCAGTAATCTCTCTCAAACCGTTTATAGTTCCAAAACTAGGTCTAATGAAAGACATAAGTATTGCTAATCCAAATCCGATTAAAACGCCACCTATAAGCACTCCAGAAGAAAGTAAAATACGATTTGGTGCAGAAGGCTTTGTTGGTACTTGTGGAGGGTCAACAATTCTAAACTTTACCGCATCAGTTGTTTGTTCCACTGTTCCAGACATCCTTGCCGTTTCTCTTTTTTTCAATAATTCATTGTAGTTGGCTCTGACTGTTTCATATTCTCTATTTAAACCTTGTAGATGGGTCTCAACTTTTAAACGATCATCCATCTGCTGCTTAAGCAATTCAATTTTACCATCATAAGCTTTCTCACGTGCCGCAAGCGATGCAATATTTGCATCTGCTTCACCTAGTGCCATTTTAAGCTGTTGATAAATTGGATTTACCTCCATTCCTTTGCCTACATTATTCGAATTTTCACTTCCTGCATTCTTTTCAAGCTCCTGTTTCTTAACCTTCATTAAGTCTACGATGCTCCTCTTAAGAGCTACAACTTGGGGATGCTTGTCAGTATAACGTAAAAGTAATTCATCCAACTTGGCATTCAGATTCTGAATTCGGGTATCGATGGGACTACCAGTTATTGCTTCTGTTTCAGACTTTAAAATCATTGGTTCTTCATTCTGAAGTTGTCGCTGAATTTCATCTCTCCTTTGCATAGCCTCTTGCACTAGCAATTTAGCCTCTTCCTTTTGCGCGGCCAATTTATTTAGTTGCCCATATAAATCATTGTCTGCTGTCATTAGAGCATAGTTTTGTCGCTTAAAATCTTCCCGCGTTTGTTCAGCCGTGCTCATTCGCAATTCGTGTTCTTTGATTTGTTGCTCCAAAAACTTTTGAGCAGCATCAGAGTCTTCCCGTGACTCTCCCAAGCTTTGTTCTACAAATAGGGTCAACACAGCCTGCACAACTTTTTTTGCCACTTTCGGATCAGGGTCAGTATAAGCAAGGCTAAATAAATTATTTTCACCACCGGCAATTCCTAGTGAGTTTTGCATTCTAAGAACCAATTTTTCCATTGATTTCTCATCCTTTGCTTCAATATCGAGATCGGTCATTCTTGCGATTTTTTCTATATTAGGCCTACTAAAAATTAACCTAGTCATTAATCTAATTTGGGATGACACATCTGGTTGGATTGTCATTCCTTGTAATAATGGTCGCAAAATTGAACGCGTGTCAACATGTACCCTGGTAGTCGCCGTAAACACATCAGGCATTTGTGAAACAAAAATCCAACCGCCGATGCAAATAACCCATGCCACTATCAACGACCACCACTTATAACGGGTGGCATTCTGAAAATAGTGAAGTAGATCAGCAAACATTCCATGCATAGCCAATCCCTTTAGAAAAACGATTCAGGAATAATCAGGATATCTCCCGGCAATACATTGACATTAGCAGATATATCACCTCCATCAATTAAATCCTCTATCCTGACTCTAAATTCCTGTTGAACACCATTCACTTTGCGAATGATTATTCCACGATTCCCTGCAGCATATTGACCTAATCCACCTACCTGTATCATCAAATCTAACAACGACATATTTTCCTTATATGTGACTGCCTGTGGTTTTGCAGTTTGGCCTATTACTCTAATTTGTTCACTGTATGGGCCAAGTCCACCCCCGAGAATGATCGTGACTAAAGGATCTCTTATATATTTAGCCAATTCCTTTTCTATTTCGCGCGCTAATTGATAGGATGTCTTTCCTGATGCTGGCATTTCTTCAACCAAAGGAAATGATATCTTACCGTCTGGTCTAACTGTTACCGAGCGTGAAATTTCGGGATTACCCCAGACAAACATTTCAAGCGAGTCACCTGGCCCTATGATATATGTAAATTCTGAAAGCGGCTCAACATTGGGTGCATCAGGTATCGACATACATCCAGTCATTGCTAGTGGAAAGGTATTGAGAAGACAAACAAGCATAAGTTTAGCTGGCTTCACACATAAACTCCGGTGAATTAAAAAGGGCAATTAATATCAAACATAACTCTTGACAAACGCAAAAATCCATGAATTTTCTTTTGGTATAAGGAATTGTATTTCCCTTTCCACAGGAACGTTTGTCGGCTCACTTGTTCAAAAGGTGTAGGGCACGGACTTCAATATCGTTGTTGTAGTTTACCATAGCTTTTGCCTATCAAAACTGTGTCAGGGGATAGACTAAACAAATTTTGCCTATGCGATTTTCGAGGAAATCCGAGCATGTCTCAGTTGGAACCTTCAGCCAAGATCAAACCGCCCATCGTACCCACATGCTGAACCCGACTCATAACCATAAAATTAATAAGTCTTATGAAAAATGGAATGGGTAGGGCTCCCGACATCAGCCGTCTATTCTCCCAACTCAATTCGGTCACTAAAGAAGCATTTTGATCATAAAAAAGGATCAAAACAAACCAATTTAGATTATCAAAATTTTGGCCTTGGACATCTTCCCCTTTCAATTTCCTGAAAGTGTCAAGCCTTTTCAATTAGAGCCATTCTTCAAACAACATGCTTTGGACAATTCAGGGCTAACCCATCAATTGCCATCAGTCTTAACTGTTTATCTCCATCATATCAGAATGTTATGTACAAATCATGTCCTTTTTTCATGACTTGCTTTAACCTCAATTCCTCCGATTTTTAATGCTTTAAATGGTACTCGAAACTAATCGGTCGTTCCCCACTCGTAAAAGTCCGATCTAAATAGTTGCAGTGACCGCTGCTTTCTGCTATGAATATGCGATTTTTTACCGAACGCCGGTTTAGGAGAGTTAGTTGATGTCCAGCGCAAAAGCAAGCGAAACTCATATTACCCCCTTCAGTTTCACGCCTTACGTACTGAAGGAAGGCGAGGAATACATGAATGAGGAGCAAGTTGACCATTTCCGCCGTATCTTACAGAACTGGAAAAACGAACTCATGCGTGAAGTCGATAGAACAGTTCATCACATGCAAGATGAGGCTGCAAATTTCCCAGACCCTAATGACCGTGCAACGCAGGAATCAGAATTCAGCCTCGAATTGCGAACCCGTGACCGTGAACGTAAGTTGATTAAGAAGATTGAGGAATCAATGGAAAACTTGGAGCGGGGCGATTATGGCTACTGCGAGACCTGCGGTGTTGAAATTGGTTTGCGTCGCTTGGAAGCCCGCCCAACGGCAACTCAGTGCATTGACTGTAAGACTCTCGATGAAATTCGTGAAAAGCAAATAGGCTGACTTTCTTTACCTTCTTTCCTCACCCAATACCCTGCCCAGTTAATGACAGCATAAACTGGTAATGTCTTTGAGCGGTAATTTAATCGTTTTTGGTACAAAGGTTTCGTCGGAACACTATAGAGGGCGGTTCGCGCCGTCACCTACCGGGCCTTTGCACTTAGGCTCGATGTTTACCGCGGTGGCAAGCTATCTCCAAGCCAAGTCCAAGCAGGGTCGATGGCTGCTAAGAATTGACGACGTTGATACCCCCCGAGTTTCTTCGGGGGCTTCAGATTCCATAATGCGTACACTGGAACTTTTCGCCTTACACTGGGATGAGGATGTGTTTATGCAAAGCCAAGGAACCGATGCTTACAACAAGGCTCTTAGTCGGTTGGATGAGGACGGTTGGATATACCCTTGCTCCTGCTCCAGAAAAGATCTGGCATCATCGAATGGACTTGAGACTATACGAGTGGTTTACCACGGCACTTGTCGGAAGGTCAATCGTTCCCGCCATCAGCCCCATGCCTTGCGGGTTATAACCCATGATGCTTTGGTAAGCGTCGATGATAAGCTGCAAGGCCATCATCGCTGGGATGTCGAACGCGAATTCGGCGACTTTATTGTTTTTCGAAGGGATAAGATCGTTAGCTACCATCTTGCCACGGTAATTGACGACTGGAGGTCAGGAATCACCGAGGTCGTTAGGGGGGTTGATCTGTTGGATTCTGTGCCTTTTCAAATGTATTTGCAATCTTTGTTAGGCTTGCCCAACCATGACTACCTTCATCTGCCTGTCCTGGTTGACCGCAAAGGTATTAAGCTTAGCAAACAGAACCTTGCCGAGGCTGTAAGCCACAGGGACCCGTCTTCCACACTCTTTAAAATTCTTTTGCTGCTTAATCAATCGCCCCCAGCGGATATTAAACGAACTCCGCCGGGAGAAATACTTGCTTGGGCAACCCAAGCGTGGGACGTTTCAAAATTATCAGGGTTGGATTGCATCAATGAAGCCGGGGTAGACTCTTGCGTAACTGCTTCTAGGAAAATAGTCGATGGCAACAGCTACTAGGCAAGTTTTTTCAACAAATCTGCCTTCTTGGCTTCATATTCGTCAGATGTAATTATGCCTTTGGTCATAAGACCATGAAGCCGTTCCAAGGTCCCCATGACTTCCTCGGTGGACTCCTTAGCGGTAGCAGCCCCCTTTGTCATTTCTGGCTTTAAGGACTCGCTAATGGCTTGACCCATTCCTATACCGATGCCAAGCCCAGCACCGGCACCTGCCAAACCGCCCTCATTCTGGGCTGCCAGCGGGATGCTAGATGCCACTTGGTAACGGGTGTAACGGTCCATGTCTCCCAACACACCCATGCTGATGCGTGCATCCAACACTTTTTGAAGCTCTTCCGGCAAAGATACGTTTTGCACGACTAGAGAATCGAGAACTAGGCCATAGCTGTCAAAAACGGGCAATAGCTTTTGTTTTAAAGCCTCGCCGAATTCTTCCTGATTGGCCGCCATGTCAATGAAGGATACGCCGGATTCCGCAAAAAAGTCCGTCATGGAACCGACTAGTGTGTTGCGCAATTGCCCCTCCATTTCTTCGCAGGTGAATTCGTCTCGACTACCGCTAACCGTCAGATAAAATTTCTTTGGGTCGGCCAAATGATATGAATAAATTCCAAATGCACGCAACCTGACGATACCGAATTCCTTGTCTCGTATCGTGATAGGATTGGGCGTCCCCCATTTGCGGTCCAACTGTTGGCGGGTGCTGAAAAAGTAAACTTCGGATTTAAAGGGGGAGGCGAAAAACTTGTCCCAGTTTTTCAAGTTGGTCATGATCGGCAGGGTTTCGGTGTCCAGCGTATAGAGCCCCGGCGTGAACACATCGGCCAATTGACCTTCGTCAACCAATAATGCCATTTGCGACTCCCGCACGGTCAATTTCGCACCATTTTGGATTTCAAAGTCTTGCGTTGGATACCGGTGAACCAGAACGCCTTTCTGCTCTTCTGTCCAGTGGATAACATCGATGAATTGCTTCTTGAGGAAGTCCATAAGCGCCATGGTTTTCTCCGGTTGTTTGCTGACGGTTGTTGATCACATGATTTTATACCTCAGGATGAAAAATGTCGCGCCTGAGTTGCCGCCTTCTTATGAATAGGTTGGTATAACCTATCCCTCCAGCATTGAGTAAAAACCGATATTTCGCTCAATCAAGAACTTAATTATTCGATACAAAACCGACCAATCAGACCTTTGAGTACATCCACCATGGGGGTGATATGCTCCAAAGGCAGGAATTCATCCGGCTGGTGGGCTTGATCTATACTACCCGCCCCCAACACGACAGTCTCAATCCCCAAGCTGGATAGAAACGGGGCTTCTGTGCCAAATGCAACCGCCCCGGACTCTAGCCCTGTCAATTCCTCGCAAGTTTTGACCATGACTGCGTCTGCAGGCGACTCAAAGGCTGGAAGTCCGTCAAACAGGGGGTTAACCTCGACTCGGAGCTTGGGATACTCCATCATAGCCGCCGCCAACCTTTCGCCCATCGCCTGACGCAATTCCAAAATGTCCATGCCAGGCAATGGCCTAATATCAATGGCCAGATCACAATGAGCGCAGATTCGGTTGGCATTGTCACCTCCATGGAGTGCGCCAAAATTGAGCGTCGGCACGTCAACCCTGAACATAGGATTGCGATGTTTAGCCTGCAACTCTGAGCGCCAAACCAGCAATTCATTTAATACCCTATTCATGCCTTCTATGGCATTGGCCCCCAATGAAGGGTCACTGGAATGCCCAGAGTGGCCTAACACACGAATGCTTTCCATCATCACACCCTTATGCATGCGGATAGGCTTCAACCCGGTCGGCTCACCGATAATGGCATAACGACCTAATTTCAGTCCATTGGCAACCAGATACTTGGCTCCAGCCATCGTACTTTCTTCATCGGCCGTGGCAAGCAAAGTCAGTGGCCTGCGGAATGATTTGGCATCGAAGCTGCTGACCGCTTCGATAGCCAAGGCAAAGAAAGCCTTCATGTCGCAACTTCCAAGGCCGTATATTCGATTATCCCGCTCAACCCCCCCGAATGGGTCGCAAGACCACCGCCCCTCATCGAAAGGGACTGTGTCAGTATGACCGGAAAATACCAAACCTTCACCGAGTTTTCCGTCACCCCCAATTCTGGCCAGCAAATTGGCCTTACCGGGTGCCACTTCATGAATGGCTATCGAAAAGCCGAGCCCCTCCAGCCATTCGGCCAGTAAATAGATGACTTCTAAATTACTGCTATCAAACCCTGGATCGCAGCTACTCACTGATGGACGGGAAACAAGGGCGCGGATCAGGCTGGGAACGGCTGGTAATTGTTTAAACATAGATATTGGACTGTGAATTTAAAAGGATGGTGTTATTAAGACATGGCTAGTAGCGCAATGACCGACTAACACAGCAATTTTTCGTAAAATATATTCCATTAATATTTTGGTGAATTTGCTAGGTTCGAAGAAAGTAAATTAGTTTTCATTATGACATTGACTTTACCACGCTTTGCCGCAGAAAATCAGCAGTTAGGCATCCTTTCCATTTTTTGGGATACTACAGCTTGGTTTCCATTTTGAATCATTTTTGAACCGTCAATTTAGTGCATAAACGATGCAGATCACACTTCCTGAGCTTGCGCTAATTCTATTGGTCGGCCCGTCGGGGGCGGGAAAATCAACATTTGCCCGTAACCACTTCCTACCTACCGAGGTCATTTCTTCAGATCAGTGTAGAGCCATGATCTGTGACGACGAAAATGACCAATCCGTTACCTCCGACGCCTTTGAAATTTTACATTTGATCGCCGAAAAGCGCTTGAAAGCTGGCCGCTTCACCGTAGTCGATGCCACTAATGTTCAGCCCGAAGCCAGAAAGTCACTGCTAAAACTGGCACGTCAGTATTATTCACCAACGATTGCCATTGTACTAGACATGCCACTTAGACTTTGTCTGGAGCGAAATATTCGCCGCAGAGACCGAACGCTGCCAGAGGAAGCCATACGTAATCATTACGGTCTTTTGCAGGGATCAGTTCAAGGTTTGGCGAAGGAAGGCTTTCGCCAAATTCATCATTTTCGTAAACCGGATGAATTGGCAAACCTTGGCGTTCTGCGCAAACCCAACCGCACCATCCAGAAATCAGAAACCGGCCCGTTCGATTTAGTGGGTGACGTACACGGTTGCTTCGAGGAATTATGCCTTTTGCTCCAGACGCTAGGCTACCGTACAAGCCTAGCCGGTCAACATTTTGAGACTTACCACCCTGATGGCAGAAAATTGGTCTTTTTAGGTGATTTAGTCGATCGAGGGCCTAAAACTCCACACGTATTACGCTTGGTCATGGACGCGGTGAAATCCGGTGATGCTTTTTGCTTGTCGGGCAATCACGATGCCAAACTTCTCAAAGCGTTGCAAGGCCAGAAGGTGTCTTACACTCATGGGCTTGCCGAATCAATAAGGCAACTGGAAGACATGAGCAAAGAGTTCAGGGAAGAAGTCGCTGAATTTCTCCGCACACGACCCAGCCATTATGTGTTCGATGGTGGCGCACTGGTGGCGGTCCACGCGGGCTTGCGCGAAGAAATGCATGGGCGGGACTCGGGCAAGGTCCGAGTTTTTTGCTTGTACGGCGAGACCACAGGGGAAACCGATGAATTTGGCCTACCTGTTCGTTATCCTTGGGCCACCGACTACCGGGGGAGGGCTATGGTCATTTACGGCCATACCCCCGTCATGGTTCCACAATGGATTAATAATACCCTATGCATAGATACCGGTTGCGTATTCGGCGGAAAACTCACTGCATTGCGCTACCCTGAAAAGGAATTGGTTTCCGTGTCTGCTTTGACAGAATACTATAAACCTAACCGTCCTTTCAAACTTGCAGAACAAACATAAATCCTCGCAGAGCTATATTGCCCCACGTTTTTCGAGTTCAATGCAAAACCGCTTACGCCGAATTGAAGATAAAGGTTAGGGTGCGTAGGGGAACCCCTTGGCTAGTTGGTCAATGAGGATTTGATCATGACCATATATATCATTGTAGAACATCGCTTGACCAGAGGCATCCGCCATCACGGTTGAATAGGTAATATAGACCGGAATTGGTGTTTTCAACGTGACGATTTTGGGCTTGTCCTTATGCATCGCGGATTCGATATTTTCCGTGGACCATTCTTCATGGTCTTTCAATACGAACTCTGCCAACTTAACGGGATACTCCACTCGAATGCACCCATGGCTAAAGTCACGGCGGGTTCGCTTGAATAAGCCTTGATTCGGTGTGCTGTGCAAGTACACATTATTCGTGTTCGGGAAGGTGAATTTAACCAGTCCAAGGGCATTTTTCGGACCGGGCTTTTGACGTATCTTCAATGAACCCGATGCAAGCGCCTCTATATTTCCTTTGGTGGCTGCATAAGCGTTGGCATTCAAAGCAAAGTTGGGGACAATCTCCATATTATTCCGACCTAGATACCCCGGATTCCTTCGGAGTATAGGCACATATTCCTTAGCGGCAATGGTATCGGGTACATTCCAGTAAGGACGGAAATTCACATAGGTCATATCGGAATGGAATACTGGTGTACTGCGCCCATCAATGGCCTCTCCAACGATGACGTTCATTATCAGATCGGGGTTTTCAGCCCCGGAACCATAATGGTAACCATATAACTGAAACGAAGGAATGTTGACCAGAATATAGCGCCCGCCGATCTGCTCGGGCAGCCAGCGTAAACGCTCCAGCCCAAGCTGTAGTTTTTTGACCCGATCGCTTAAAGGAACGTTAAACTCAGCCAATGTGGTTTTACCTATGGCACCGTCAGGGGTCAAACCATGCCGCGCCTGGAAGCGTTTAACGGCTTCTGCAAGCGGCTTGTCATAGGTCTGCGAGGCATCATTTGGGTTACCCTCAGTCAAATCCCCTAGAACGGAGAGCAATTTCCGTATTTTTGGCACATCCGCATGATGGTCACCCGGTTTAAACTTGTTGGGTACAGCGATGGGTGCGGCGGGCGGCTCCTTGGCCAATTGCCGGTAGCGTACTAGAGCTTTTTTCATATTTTCATAAAGCCCCAACTTTGGCTCCAACTTGGCAAGCAATTTATCGGGATTGGCGCTCGTGGAGATTTTGCGTAACAAACTGGCTAGGTCTTCATTTTTCGGCTCAATTTCCAAAGCAAAATTGACGTGCTTGGGATTGATTCGCCCCCGATAAAGATTGGAAGCATAACGAATCAGCGAAATACTCAATGCCGAATCAAACGAAGCGAGCTCTTGTGGATTGGAACTTGTCGTGCTGTTGATAGAATCCAACCATTTGCCCAACATCTGAGCATCATAATCTGATGAATTCAGCCCCTTATCGTCTGCACTGCCAAGAATTGCGATAACTTCCCTTGCTTGTGGAGTGGGTATGTCCTCATGAAGCCATAATGGCGCATAAGCAGCAGTTTGATAGAGGGATTCCAACTGCGTTTGAAAGTCAGAAAAACGCGGCCAGCGCAGTTTGGGGTTCACACCTTCTTTCAATATCCCTTGAATAGCCAGCTCAACTGGAGTGGTCGGCAAAGGAGCGACAACTGGAACTGGCTGTGTCGTTTGGGGAATCGCCTGTTTAGTCGGTTGCTTGATGACGGGAGCGACAGTCGGCTGAGCCGCTTGAGGAATGGCCTGCTTCACCGGCGACTTCACGACAGGAGCGGGCGTTGGGTTGACAACTGGCCCATCTTGAGCCTGAACGTTTGTAAGAAGGAAGAATAATAAGGGAACTACCGAAAAAAACCGAATTGCCACGCCATTGCGAGAAAAAATTCCAGTCACCATCTCTACCTTTTGCCTGAGTGTTTAAATTGGTCTTTCTATGTAACCCGTATTCGAATTTGGATCAAGCACACAATAGCTTTTTCACAATCAACAAACATTGACACTTTACGCCGAACTTAAACAGGACTAAAATAGTCCTATATGAAAACCCGTTAAGACACCATGCTTAAAATTAGCAAATTAACCGACTACGCCATCATTGTTCTTGGACAAATGGCGAATGACACAAGCCACACCCACACCGCCTCAGGCTTGGCCGAGGCTACAGGCGTGGCTGCGCCTACCGTGAGCAAGATACTGAAAATTCTTGGTAAAGCAGGAATTGTCAAGTCTACCCGAGGCGCACATGGAGGTTATGTGTTGGCCCAATCGCCACAACAAACGAGTGTTGCTTCCGTCATCAAAGCCTTGGAAGGACCGATAGCATTGACCGAGTGCGAAGGTGAACACGGTGGATGCGAACAGTCTTCCTCATGCCATGCACGCGGTAGCTGGGAAATCATCAACCGGGCAGTGCGTACCGCCTTAGAATCGGTCAGCTTGGCCGACATGGCGAAACCCATTTCAAAACATGGGGAAGAAGTGTTCATCCCCTTAAGCAGCTTTTTTCCAATCAAAGATTCATATAGCGCGGAGTAAACCATGTCAGCGACGGCACAAACCATCGAAAAACTCATTAGCCAAGAATACAAGCAGGGCTTTGTCACCGACTTGGAGACGGACACCATTCCACCCGGCTTAAGCGAGGATGTGATCCGCATCATTTCAGCCAAAAAGGATGAGCCTGATTGGATGCTGCAATGGCGCTTGGAAGCCTATCGCCACTGGCTCACCATGACCGACCCACGCTGGGCCTATGTCGATTATGCTCGCATTGACTACCAATCCATCAGCTATTATTCCGCACCCAAACAAAAGGAAGGCCCGAAAAGCCTTGATGAGGTCGATCCTAAAGTATTGGAAACCTATAACAAGCTCGGCATTCCTATTTATGAGCAGGAATTCTTGGCCGGGGTGGCGGTGGATGCAGTGTTCGACAGTGTTTCCGTGGCAACGACTTTCAAAGACAAGTTAAAGGAAGCCGGGGTCATCTTTTGCTCGATGTCCGAGGCCATCCGCGAACATCCCGAGTTGGTCAAGCAATATCTAGGCAGCGTCGTTCCCACTGGCGATAACTTCTTCGCCGCATTGAATGCCGCCGTGTTTTCCGACGGGTCATTTGTGTTCATTCCCAAAGGTGTGCGCTGCCCGATGGAATTGTCCACCTACTTCCGCATCAATGCCGCCAACACCGGTCAGTTCGAACGCACCTTGATTATTGCCGAGGAAGGCAGCCATGTGTCTTATTTGGAAGGTTGCACCGCGCCGATGCGCGACGAAAACCAACTCCATGCCGCCGTCGTCGAACTGGTTGCTTTAGACAATGCGCAAATCAAATATTCCACCGTGCAAAACTGGTATCCCGGCGACGAAGAAGGCAAAGGCGGTATTTATAACTTTGTCACTAAACGTGGCGAATGTCGGGGCGTGAATTCCAAGATTTCTTGGACGCAAGTGGAAACGGGTTCGGCGGTCACGTGGAAATACCCCAGTTGCGTGTTGAAAGGCGATAATTCCATCGGCGAGTTTTATTCAGTCGCGCTCACTAACCACCGTCAACAAGCAGACACTGGCACAAAGATGATTCATATCGGCAAGAATACCCGAAGCACGATCATCTCCAAAGGCATATCGGCTGGCAAGGCACAAAACAGCTATCGCGGTTTGGTCAAAGTATTGAAGTCTGCCGAGAATGCGCGAAACCATACCCAATGTGATTCTCTGCTCATTGGTGACCGCTGCGGGGCGCATACTTTCCCCTATATCGAGGTCAAGCAACCGAGTGCAGTTGTCGAGCATGAAGCCACCACGTCGAAAATCAGCGAAGATCAATTATTCTTTTGCCAACAACGTGGACTTTCTGCCGAAGATGCCGTGTCGATGATCGTCAATGGATTCTGCAAGGAGGTATTCAAGGAACTACCGATGGAATTTGCCGTGGAAGCACAGGCTTTGTTGGGGATTAGTTTGGAGGGGAGTGTCGGTTAATAATTTCTCGCGATCAAGCAAAGCTTGAACTCGAGAAATTATATTGAAAAGACCAGCGGTTCGCTCGTTCCCAAGCTCAAGCTTGGGAACGGATAAGCATCAAGCTTCATAAATATGTTGGAGCCAGATGGTGATACCCCCACAAAATGCTGTTTTCAAGCAAAGAGTTACATACGCGAATTAGCACCTGACGAAGACCTTACTGATTTGCGCTTGGAAGAGATAAAGCTAGATTCCAGAAGTGAACAATGGTTGGTTACCCTTGGATATTTTAGGAAAAGAAGCTTTGCTATCTATCAAAGCGAAAGTCAAGCTACAGGCATGGGAGCTATACTTAAGCAAAGTGGAGAAAAACTCATTGAGAACCGAGTTTATAAACAGATTGCTTTAGATTCAGAAACGGGCGAATTTAAGTCCATGAGTATCCGCGAATTTTCCCATGTTTGGAATGTGGAGGCAGGAAATTCCCGATGATTGAAAATATTGCACACGATATTATAGAAGCGAAACATCTTGGAAATTACCGGATTCAACTTGCTTTTTCAGATGGGTTAAACAGAGTTATAGATTTCGGGCCATTTTTGAGAAGTTCTGCTCACCCGGATATTAGAAAATATCTCGATCTACAAAAGTTTGAAGGATTCATGATTGAAAGCGGGGATTTAGTGTGGAATGATTATGAGCTTTGCTTTCCCATTGGCGATTTATATGAAGGCACTATCTAGTAAATAATAAATAATGAAAGAAATTGAAGCCAACGGAAATATTTCCGATATTATCTCATATCTAAAAAATGAATCGCATTTTGACAATAACATGGAAACGTGGTTTCGCGGTCAAGCAGACTATAGTTATAAATTAATTCCTAGCTTATTTAGGGATAATTATAACGAAGCAGCAATGTTTGAAGAATTTATTAGACGATACCCAGACCACTCAAATAGCCATAAAAATGTCTTTGAATGGCTAACTTTAATGCAACATTATGGCCTTCCAACAAGGTTGTTAGATTGGACAACAAATTTATTGGTTGCCCTGTATTTTTGCTGCAACAAAGATGAAAATTTAGATGGTGCTATTTTTGCAATTCAGCCAAATGATTTTCTATCAACTGATTATTTTAGAGAATTTTTAGAAATTTTAATTATTTCTCAGAATAGAAATCAATTTTATAAAGACTTAAAACAATTAGCTGATAGGAAATTTGATGAAAGATCAGAGATCAACGGAATAACTTTAAAAAATTGGAAAACTGATTATTCTAATTTATATAATCTGGACAATGATCCTGATGGAAACGAAAAATCCAAACTTACCTCATTCCGGGAACGGATTAATTTTCCGAGCAAATTCGATGAAATATATTCTAATGATATGAGTCATAATTTTTCTCGTGAATATTTTTTTAAACCTCCACATCTCAATCCAAGAATAAGGCAACAGCATGGATGTTTTACTTTTCATGGAGGAAAATATTTTGAAGGCCGTGAATTTATTGGATGCTTTAATATGGAAAACACTAAGTCTAACTTGATCAAAATCAAAATTAAATCCACTGACAAAGAAAATCTTTTAAAAGAATTAGCTTTAACCGGCATAACTGAAGCAACGCTATTCCCAGAAATGGAATATCAAGCCAAGCAAATTAAAGAACTATATACAATTAGGTAACCCCATGCTAAAAATCGAAAACCTCCACGTCCGCGTAGAAGACAAACCCATCCTGAAAGGCATTAGCCTGCATATAAAACCCGGTGAAGTCCATGCCATCATGGGTCCAAACGGGTCAGGCAAAAGCACCTTGTCACATGTGCTGGCGGGTCGTGACGGCTATGAAGTCACCGCCGGAACTGTCATCTATAAAGGCAAGAATCTGCTGGACATGCCGCCGGAAGAAAGGGCAAGGGAAGGCGTGTTCTTGGCTTTTCAATACCCGGTTGAAATACCCGGTGTCAGCAATGTGTACTTGCTGAAAGCCGCTTTAAATGCCGTTCGCAAGCATCGCGGACTTCCTGAATTGGATGCCTTTGATTTCTTGCAGATGATTAAAGCCAAAACCAAACTAGTGGAAATGGACGAGAAATTCCTGTACCGCGCCGTCAATGAAGGGTTTTCCGGCGGCGAGAAGAAACGAAATGAGATACTGCAAATGGCAGTATTGGAACCGAGCCTGTGCATACTCGATGAAACCGATTCAGGCTTGGATATTGATGCCTTGAAAATCGTATCGGATGGTGTGAACTCGTTACGTTCGGCAGACCGCTCATTTATTTTGGTCACTCATTACCAGCGCTTGCTGGATTACATCAAACCAGATCAAGTCCATGTATTGGCTCAAGGTCGCATCGTCAAAACTGGTGATGCCAGCTTGGCATTGGAATTGGAAGAACGGGGTTATGGCTGGATCGACCAAACTATGGGTGAAGCGGCATGAGTGCGACAAGCTATATCGAACGTTACCAATCCATAGCGGATGAACTTCCCGGTTATAATCTACCTTGGCTGAATGCCGTTAGACAACTCGCTTTGGGGAGTTTTGAATCGACGGGTTTTCCCTCGCCCCGCGAAGAGGAGTGGAAATACACCAATGTCACCGCACTGGAAAAAAAGCTATTTGCGCCATCAAGCATTTCAACCTCTTCAACGATTGATAAAGAATGGCTAGAAACCCATAAACTTGCCGATACTTGGACATTGGTTTTGGTTGACGGGTATTTCGACCCTAAGTTATCAGATTTAGTGGGCTTGACTGATAAAGTCATTGCGACTGGAATAGCGGAAGCCTTACAAAGTCATCCTCATCGGGTAAAGGCTTTGTTAGGAACCACTTTGGAAAAGGAATCCCATGGATTTCTCGCTTTCAACACGGCCTATTTCAGTGACGGCGCATTCATTGACATTCCTGCTGACGTAATATTGAAAAAGCCGCTTCAAATCCTACATATTTCCACTCGAAATGAAGCCTTGGCAAATACTCGAAGCCTCGTTGGTTTAGGTCGTAATGCAGAAGCAAAACTCATCGAAACCTTTATAGGGTTGCCGAATATCAGTTATTTGACAGCGGCTGTGACTGAAATCCATCTGACTGAAAACGCAGCTTTGGATCATTATAAATTGCAAGTCGAAACTGACAAGGCTTACCACTTCGGTGGGGTTTATGTGAAACAAGATAAAACCTCCCGTTTCTACCAACATAACCTTTCATTTGGCGGACTGTTGGCGCGTAATGAAATTCATGCTGAACTCGCGACAGCCGCAGAATGTGAAATGAACGGGCTATTTCTCGCCAAGAATCGCCAGCATGTGGATAACCATACGCTCATTCATCATGTAGAGCCACACGGCATCAGCCGCGAAACCTATCGTGGCGTATTGGCCGACCGTGCTAGAGGGGTATTCCAAGGCCGCATCGTTGTACACCCGCAAGCGCAGAAAACTAGCGCTGAGATGAATAATCGCAATTTGTTACTATCAGAAGATGCGGAAATCGATGCAAAACCACAACTAGAGATTCTCGCGGATGATGTCAAATGCTCGCATGGCGTGGCAGTTGGGCAACTTGATTCCGAATCTATTTTCTATTTGGTTTCTCGTGGGGTGGACAGGGAAACCGCAAAGAATATGCTGACCTTTGCCTTTGCCAACGAAATGGTGGAGAAGATTGGCTTGGAATCATTACGTACCAAAGTACAGGATCATCTGTTGAATATATTCCCACAAACCGGTATTCGGAGAGACTGGTTATGACCCTATCCCTCAATGTCATCAAAATCCGGCAGGACTTCCCTATCCTGAACGAAACGATTCATGGACGGCCTTTGGTTTATTTGGACAATGCTGCATCCACTCAGAAGCCTAAAGCCGTGCTAGATACGCTCAGGCACGTTTATGAACACGATTATGCCAATGTGCATCGCGGTGTTCACACCCTAAGCCAACGAGCCACAGATTTGTTTGAAGGAGCGCGGAAAAAGGTTAAGGACTTCATTAATGCCCGCAAAATTGAAGAAATCATCTTCGTGCGCGGAACCACCGAGGCCGTCAATTTAGTCGCGCAGTCTTATGGGCGTTCCAAACTGCAAGCCGGTGATGAAATATTAATTACCGCAATGGAGCATCATTCCAATATCGTGCCTTGGCAAATACTCTGTCAACAAACTGGTGCGGTATTGAAAGTCGCACCCATTAATCTTTCCGGTGAGATTATTATGGAAGAATTCGAGGCATTATTGAACGAGCGCACTAAGCTAGTATCCGTGGTTCATATGTCAAATGCTTTAGGAACCATCAATCCCGTCAAGCGTATTATTGAGGTAGCTCATGCCAAAGGCATACCGGTCATGTTGGATGGCGCTCAAGCGATTCCGCACATGGCGGTTGATGTTCAAGATTTGGATTGTGATTTCTACGCCTTCTCCGGGCATAAACTGTGTGGACCATCAGGAATAGGCGTGTTATACGGCAAAGAAACCTTACTGAAAGCCATGCCGCCGTGGCAAGGCGGCGGCGATATGATACGCATGGTGACATTTGACAAAACCGAGTACAACACCCTGCCTTATAAGTTTGAAGCCGGCACTCCGGCTATTGCCGAAGCCATAGGCTTAGGCGCGGCAGTGGATTATTTACAAGCCATAGGCATGGATAAGATAGCCGCTTATGAACAACAATTACTGGAATATGCAACAACAAAGGCGCTGGAAATACCTAGCTTAAAAGTGATTGGCACTGCCAAAGTAAAAGGCGCGATACTAGGTTTCACATTACACCATATACACCCTCACGATATAGGCACGATGCTCGATCAACTAGGTATCGCTGTCCGTGCTGGTCATCATTGTGCTATGCCCGTCATGGACTTTTTTGGAGTGCCCGCCACAGCAAGGGCATCTTTCTCGTTTTATAACACCACAGAGGAAGTCGATACCTTGATCGACGGAATCAAGCAGATCATTGAGGTATTCGGCTAATGTTTGATGAAATACGCGATCTATATCAAGAAGTGGTATTCGACCACAATCGCAACCCACGCAATTTCCGGGTGATGGATGATGCCACCCGCAAAATTGACGGTTTTAATCCTTTATGTGGCGACCGCATTACCCTGTATGTCAAGGTCAATGACAATGTCATTGAGGATGTCAGTTTTCAAGGTTCCGGTTGCGCCATTTCCACCGCTTCAGCCTCGTTGATGACCGAGATAGTCCGGGGTCATACCGAAGAAGAAACCCATGGGCTCTTTGAGTTGTTTCACAAAATAGTCACAGGAGAAGACACTAGGACCAATTTCGATGAATTAGGCAAATTGGCGGTATTGGCCGGTGTTCGCGCCTACCCGGCCCGTGTCAAATGTGCCACTTTGGCTTGGCATTCTTTGGAGGCGGCGTTGAAAGAGGATGCCGAGACGGTTTCGACGGAATGATAGACAAGGTAAATTAACGCCCTTACAGTCAATGGTAACACAAATGAACTGGCAAACCCTATCTTCGAACTCACAATACCTGACCGCTGTTGCCATTAAAGATGAATTGGATCAGGGTCATTATCAAGAAGTACGCATCGGCCTAGAGGAGTTGATTGAAGCCTTGTCACGCTCGGAAAAACGCGCATTGAAAAGTCAATTAGTAAGATTGATGATGCACATTATCAAATGGAATTCCCAACCAGAAAAGCGTACCTTGAGTTGGGTCGCGAGCATCAAAAATGCAAGGGAAGAAATAGCCGATATTCAGGAGGAAATTCCAAGCCTGAATAATACCGTCATTGAATCGTTGTGGAACAAGGTATTCATAATAGCAAAGCGCGATGCAGAGGCGGAGATTGGAAAAAAGTCCAGCATCAACTACTTGTCATGGCAAGAAGTATTTGTCGATGAATATGATATGGACGTAATTTAATTTGGAATACAGAGAAACGACATGACATCTCCCTACCGCTTAGAAGCCGTGCAATTGCAAGGTGTAGGTGTTTTTGACAATACTCTGATTCGGTTTAAACCGATTGAATCTGCCGAACAGGATGAAAAACTCGCCGAGATTCATTTGTTCATTGGACCGAATGGGTGTGGGAAGAGTACGTTGCTTTATGCGTTGGCGGAGATATTTGAGGAATTTGATTCGTCAACAAGTTTAATAAGGAATCGATTTTGGGATGCTGAGAGCCGTGTTAATTTTAGTTTTGACGATCAGGCTGGTGGATACGGAGTAAAAAATTATATTTTGGATGAAGGTGGTATTGTTACTAAATTTGGTTCGTTCATCTGGAATGTAATTGATGTGAACAAAGGAAAAGTATTTGGTCATGGCGGCCCTTATGCTAAAGCCAGCATACTCCTGCCTTATAAACGCATATTAACAAGCTTTAAGCTATCTAACCCACACAGCCAAACTAAGTTTTTTTTTACATCTCTAGCCTATTCTGGTCAACGAACTTTACGTAGCGAACCTCTAACAGGTATTCAACAAATTACTAACTCCCCTTTTGAAAATGCACTTTCCTTTGATTATACTGTCAGACCAAAAATATTACTCCAATGGATCGCTAATAATCGGGCGCAATCTGCACTTGCCAGAGCCGATAATGATTCAAACGCTGCCGCTACTTACGATTTGGCATTAAAACGAATTACTGGTTTAATTCAGGAAATGTGCGATATGGAGGTTGAGTTCCGGCTAGAACGCTCACCATTGGCGGTCAAGATTAAAGTCAATGGAGATGTCATTGAATTTGATGGCCTACCCGACGGTTTAAAATCCATCATCAGTTGGGTGGCAGATTTGTCTTTGCGCTTGGAAGCAATACCTTGGGAAGTCGAGCAAGACATATTCTCCCAGCCGATTATCTTATTTCTGGACGAAGTGGATATTCATCTGCACCCAAAATGGCAACGGCGAATATTACCCGCAATACAAAAACTCCTGCCTAATTCACAAATCTTTGTCACCACACACTCGCCATTTGTGGTGGGTTCGGTGGAAAATGCCTGGGTCTATCGTTTACCGGAACCTGGAACCAAAACCGATGGAGTTATGGAAATTGAAGGGGTTCCCTCTGGGGCGGGTAAAAGTTATCGTTTGATTTTGAATGAAATCTTTGGCATAGACAAGGAATTCGACATAGAAACCGAAGCTTTGTTTGACGAGTTCTATCAAGCTAGGGCGATATTCTTGAAAACCCCTACCAATGCCGACAGCGTAATCAAGATAGCCAATCAATTAGCGGCGCGTGGCGAGGAAACCGCTGCCATTGTCACTCGGGAATTGCGGCAAATGAGCCGCGTGACGGGGGTCGAGGTTAGCCTTGCGTAAACTGACAAGAACGGAAGCACCTGTTTGTTTGCAAAATAATTCCTACAATTGGAGCGCTGAGTTTGTAAACGCAAGAATAAAAAACCCTACTCATAAATTTAGATGGCGGAATACTGCTTGCTATAAAGCTATTCGTCAAGCTTTAGTATCAATGACTCAACAACATTGCGCATTCTGTGATGGGCCGATTGGTTCGGAAAGCAGGGAAACCGTTGAACATTTTAGGCCAAAAAGCCAGTTCCCTGAATTGGCCTATGCTTGGGACAACCTATTTCCTTGTTGCGATTTATGCCAAAACAACAAACTAGAAAAGTTTGACGAAGCACTCTTAAAACCCGATGGGCAAGATTATATATTCCAACAATATTTTATCGTCAACTATCATACGGGTGAAATAGAACCTTCACCACAAGCCGATCAAGCTGAACAACAGCGAGCTAAGATTACTTTAGAGATTTATGGACTCAATCTAGCAAACAGAAAAACCATGCGGCTTCGAGAATGGCGGTTTTATACCAATGAAGCAAACCCAATTATTGATGACTATCACTACCGATATTTCTTAGAATAATCGAGGATTCACTTATATGAGCAACTGGATAGATGTAATTGCTGATTCGGCGCTGGCCGAAGGAGAGCATATATTGGTCGATGCGGACAGTGTTGCAGCCGCAGTCTTCAGAATCGACGGTGAAGTTTATGCCATCGAAGATGTCTGCACCCATGACGGGGCTGAAATCGCCAGCGGGTTTTGTCAGAATGGGGAAATAACATGCCCTAGACACGGCGCTAAATTCTGCATAAAAACCGGCAAGGTGCTGAGAGGCCCGGCTTATGAGGACTTGCCCTGCCTCCAAGTCCGGGTGGAAAATGGCATCATTCAAGTACAAGAAAACTAATTTGATAGTTTCTTTGCTTTTTGTGCCATAGCCCAAGCTAGATTGTTTTTTGCCAACTGATTACTAGGGTTTATTGAGAGTGCTTTATTGCAGGCCATAATTTCATTTTCATAGTCTCCCATGGCCCCATAAGAAGCGGCTATATTGTTCCATGCATCACTACTCTGTGGGTTTATCTCTAGCACTTTTTTAGCGGCTTCAATTGCCTTGGCATACTCTCCTTGAATATGATATTGATAGCTTTGATTGAGTAACGCTGTTTGAGCGCTTGGGTTTACAGAATGCTGATTGGCTGATTGATTCAATCTATAATTCTTTATTACCGCAGATACGGGAATACCATCGACCTTGACCTCATAAACCATTCCAGGTGGTGGCCAATGAAAAAGCAAATCGTGATTATATTTGGCTTCTGCTGTCATTTGAATTGAATAATCCCAATCCGTAGAATTTTCAGGCGCTTGAACATATTGGATGCGACTATCTTGGTCAGCAAAATATTTTAGTTTTGTGTTGTCTCCATACCATAATCTAACCCTTTTTTTATCATCCAATTGGGTTGGTTCGCTATTTTGTTGAATCCAAACTAAGGCTTCCCTGACCGAAAACCCATAATAGTCCATTTCGTAATTCTTAAAAGCCCCTTTCATTCCATCTATTACCGGTGAAAAATAGAGGGCTTGCAATGGATGGTTTGAGAAAGTAAACAATACAGGTTCGATAAAAAAAAACAAAAATGCGATAACAACTGATATTTTCAATTTTATATTGTCAATAAGTTGAAACAACTCAGACCACGCAATCGCTGCCAACACAATAATGGAAGGAATTATAAACAAAACATGACGGGCGCTATCATAAATGTATGAATGGTTTTTTATAATGGATGCAATCGGAAAAAATACAGAAAACAATACCAAACCACAAGCAATAACTTCAAATCTTTGTTTGTTAATAATGACTGGAATAAGAACAATAAACAAGACTAGTCCAAAGCTTAGTACAACAGGAATGGTAATATAAATCCATTTAGGAACAAAATACCAAGGAAGGTTATCCGATGTAATCCATTGACCCTCAAACAATTGATTAAATACCAATGCATTAAACTTATTGAACACGGTAAGGGAGAGCAAAGGGTTCAACAGAGGATTATTCATTGCCCATGGCCAGAACAGCGCCGTTCCCAGATAACCTGAAAATCCTATCAATGTGACCAAAGCCATTAGTTTGGAGGCAGGCCGTAACTCTATTTCCTTGCATTTGATCTGCCAAACCAAGTGTATCGCAGAGAAAACTAAAAAATAGAATATTAATATTAATCCACCAGTTCGTACCGCAATGGCGAAACTAAAACTGAGCGCCAAAATAACTGATCGACTTACTTTCCAATTTGGAAGCTCCCTTAAGAAGGAAACTATCTGTAACATGCTGAAACAAAAAAATGTGGCAAATGGCAAATCTTTTGGGTTATTCATCGCATGACCAAACAGGCGAGGCGTAAAAGTTGCCAGCACTAAAGCCAACATTCCAATACCCCAACTTCCAGTAACCCTTTGCGCCAACAAGCCAGTAAAAATAAATAGCAAAGCCCCAAAAATGGCTGTCAAGGCATGTTTGGCTTCATACTGCCCAAAGTCATGATAAAAAAAATCATGAAGTGTTGCCGACAGCAGATCAAAAAACCCTCCATAAATATTGATCGCATTGGGTCCAATTTTCCACTGTCCATTAACATCAAATGGTGACACCCCTGCTGATTTATCAGTCCCTAAGTACCATGCAAGAAGCCTTTGACCATGCTCCATATGCTCGCGCTCATCTTCCGTAATACCCGCATCCAAACTAAGCAATGGCATAATGAGCAAACATGCAACCGACCAGACGATAAATAAGATTTTTAAATGTTTATCTGTCATTGTTTTCGATTGCATACTTGAAATTTAGCTGGCCGACTATAAAGCGGTAGTCCTAGCGAGTCCACGTGGTCAAATCAACATGGTCAAAAAACCAAGGAATATGATTAAACCAAAGACTACCAGACTCTTATAGGTTATGGAAAGGGATGACCACCAAGCATTAAACTCAGCCTTGCTTTCTTTCCACCATGCTGGAAAAGCGGCTATTAGGCGTTTTATCTGTTGGTAAAGCTTCATGCATCCCCAGACAATCAAGCCAATGAGTAGAAGAACGCCGGTCCAGGCAGATGCCTTTTTCGCTGATTCCTCTGCAAAGCCTAGGACATCCTCATACAATATGTCCAAGGTCTTATGAACCCATTCAAGCGCGAGGATCACCAACTCCTCCAACAACGGCAACATCATCTCGCCGCCGAGAATCAAGCCGAGTAGGGCCGCAATGATCAAAAAGACTTTTTTGTTAATGGTTTTCTCCCCCGTTGCTTTTAGCCAACAAATCAACATCAAGTCAAGGCGGTCAGATTTTCTCTTAACCACATCGAAATGAGTGAGGTTTCTTTAGATTTCGATTTCAATCTGCGTATTTAAACGCAACTGAATGCCGTTGGAAAGGCTGAAATTGAACAGTGTACAGATTACAGTGTTTATTAGAGGTTTTCCAAGCTTCCTTTCTATTGTATCCTTAAGTGTTTTTGACTAACCGAATCTGAAGGCTATGCGCGAACTCAACCCACTCTACCACCAAATCAAAGACTTAAAAGCCCGCCACGAAGGGCTTAGGGGGTATCTTTGACTTCGAAACCAAGCATGAACGCCTGACCGAAGTATTGCGCGAACTGGAAGACCCAAAAATCTGGGACAACCCGGAAAAAGCTCAAACCCTAGGCAAGGAGCGCGGCCAACTGGAAATGGTCGTCAACAACCTTGTACGGCTGGAAAAAGGGATAGCCGATGCAGAAGAGTTGTTGGCTATGGCCGTTGAAGAAAACGACGATGACAGCGTTGGCATGGTCGAGCAAGATTTGCAATCTTTCGAAAAAGACATCGCCGATTTGGAATTCCGCCGCATGTTTTCCGGGGAAATGGACCCTAATAACGCCTTCCTCGACATTCAATCCGGGGCAGGTGGCACGGAAGCCCAAGATTGGGCCGAAATGGTATTGCGCATGTATTTGCGCTGGGGTGAGCGGCGTGGCTTCAAAACCGAGCTGATGGAAGCATCCCCCGGCGACGTGGCCGGCATCAAAAGCGCCACCATTAAATTTGAAGGCGATTATGCCTTTGGCTGGCTGCGCACGGAAACTGGCGTACATCGTTTGGTGCGAAAATCGCCTTTCGACTCCGGCAATCGCCGCCATACTTCGTTTTGCTCGGTGTTTGTATCACCGGAAGTGGACGACAATGTGGATATCGAAATCAACCCGGCAGATTTGCGTACAGACGTTTACCGCGCCAGCGGGGCTGGTGGGCAGCACGTCAACCGCACCGAGTCAGCGGTGCGCATCACCCACATCCCCACCAATATTGTCGTACAGTGCCAAAACGACAGGTCCCAGCACAAAAACCGTGACACGGCGATGAAGCAGCTTAAATCCAAGTTGTACGAATTGGAAATGATGAAGCGCATGGCGGACCAGCAAGCTTTGGAAGCCACCAAATCCGACGTGGGTTGGGGCAGCCAGATTCGGTCTTATGTGCTCGACCAGTCGCGGATTAAAGACCTACGCACGAATGTCGAAACTAGCAACCCTCAGCCAGTTTTAGATGGCGATTTGGATATGTTCATCGAGGCGAGTTTGAAGAGTGGATTATGACGAACATCAATGCATCCATTATCGACCAGCGCCTGTTAGGCATTCAGGAAGAAATCCGACAACAAGCCGAAACAGAGCTTGGGATTAAAGATAGTGGACGTTTAAAGTCATTGACTTTCCTTTATTTGTGCGTCAAAACCTTGCTTGATCTGGATGTGGATGAAACTTTTGACTGCCTGACCGAAGGCGGTGGCGATTTTGGCATTGATGCGATGCATATGTCTGAAGAACTCGATGGGGAATTCAGCGTGACGCTCTTTCAGGCCAAGTATAAGGACAATCTCGAAGGCAATGCCGGATTTCCCGAAAGTGGCTTGAACGCGCTAATCAATGCCATTCGCCATCTGTTTGACCCCTCATCGGAATTGGAAAGCATCAATGATCGCTTGAGATTCAAGGTCGAAGCGGCGCGTTCGATGATACGCGACGGCTATATTCCGCGAGTTCGGGCTATTGCTTGCAATAATGGTTTGAAATGGAATGAAGCGGCACAAGAGGCCATTACTCGCTCTGGTTTTGGCGATGATGTTTCATGGGAACATGTGAACCATGACATTCTAATTGGTATTTTGCAACGACCAAAATCTGTCGATACGATATTGCGGCTTACTGGCAAAGCCGTATTTGAAGACATGAACTTTATCCGGGTTTGCGTAGGGCGCATTCTGGTAAGCGAAGTGGCCGAATTGATGCGAACACACGGTGACGTATTACTGGAGCGTAATATACGACGCTATCTCGGTCTACAAGGGAATCGTGTAAACGAAGGCATACGCACTACACTTTATTCAGATAACCCAGCAAACTTTTATTTTTTTAATAATGGTCTAACTCTCATTTGCAATGATTTTAAATATAATAATTTCCAAAATAGTGATTATCAAGTAAGGGTCGAAAATCTGCAAATTGTCAATGGAGGGCAAACCTGCATGACCATCCTCAAAACACTAGAGGAAATGCAGGCCAAAGGCGACAACCTACCGACAGAAGCCAGCGTGATGGTTCGAATCTATGAACTGGCAAAAGACAATGAAGATGTTGTCTTGCAAATCACCCAAGCCACCAATAGCCAAAATCCGGTGGATTTGAAAGACCTACGTTCCAATGATGAGATACAAAGGCGCTTGGAAGTCAGTATTCATGATCTAGGATACAATTATCGACGTAAACGGATCGATAAAACTACAAGTTCAATTGATATTACTTCTGGTGCTGCGGCTGAGGCAATTCTAGCTGTTTGGCGCTACTCTCCACATCAAGCCAAGTTTATGACACGAGAACATTTTGGGAAACTCTATGACAAAATATTTACCTATGATTTAAACGGGACACAAACCATTATAGCTGTGTTGCTTTACAGGATTGCGGAAAACCATCGTCGCCGTCCATCAGAAAAAGATCCAATCTTTGTTAGGTATGCTTCCAGCTTTATTGCGATGCAAATGGGTTTTCAGTTGAGAACAGACATGCAAGTTGATAATGATAGATTGGATCATCGCAATTTTGCCAAAGCCAAAATATTAATTGATCAAAAAGGTGAAGATTACTTTGCAGCCGCAGTAATAGATATAGATAAAGCCTTGAAGGATTTGTATGGGGATGAACCTATTTCTTTGCAACAGCTTTCCGCAACATTTAGGCGTGGTGATTTAATTTACGACCTAATGATAATGCATGTAAACAGAACCCTTAAAGCAACCAAATAATATGCGTATTACAGAACTACTTAGAATGATTACTTCTAGTATATTTGCAGCCTATTTTTTTATTTTTGAATAAATTTATGTCCGACCAACTCGACGAAAACAAACTGATCGCGCTCCGGCGCGAAAAACTGGCAACGCTGCGCGATGGCATTGCCTTCCCCAACGATTTCCGCCGCGACTCGCTGGCAGGAAATCTACACGAACAATACGGCGACAAGGAAGCCGAAACCTTGGAACAAAAAGCCGTGCATGTCAAAGTCGCCGGCCGGTTGATGGCGAAGCGGCTGATGGGTAAGGCCAGCTTTGCGCAAATCCAAGACATGTCCGGTCGGTTGCAGCTTTTTCTGCAAATGAACGGGCTGCCGGAAGGCGTTTACGAGGATTTCAAGACATGGGACATTGGCGACATCATCGGCGCGGAAGGCAAGGTGTTCAAGACCAAAACCGGCGAGCTTTCGGTCAAGGCCGACAAGTTGAGATTACTGTCCAAATCCCTGCGACCCTTACCGGAGAAATTTCACGGTTTGACCGACCAAGAAATCCGCTATCGCCAGCGCTATGTGGATTTGATTGTCACTGAGGAATCCCGCCAAGTGTTCCAAATGCGCAGCAAGATCATTTCCTTTGTGCGCCAGTTTTTGACCGAGCGAGATTTCATTGAGGTGGAAACCCCGATGATGCAAGCCATCCCCGGCGGCGCTCGCGCCAAGCCGTTCGTGACCCATCACAACGCGCTCGACATGCAATTGTTCTTGCGCATCGCCCCGGAGCTTTATTTGAAGCGTTTGGTGGTGGGCGGCATGGAGCGGGTTTTTGAAATCAACCGCAGTTTCCGCAACGAGGGCTTGTCCACTCGGCACAACCCCGAATTCACCATGTTGGAATTTTACCAAGCCTACGCCGATTATCGGGAGTTGATGGACTTGACTGAAGAGTTGATTCGTAAATTGGCGCGTGATGTGGTCAAATCGCCGGAAATCACTTATCAGGACAAGGTTTATGACATGGCCAAGCCGTTTCACCGCATGACCCTGCTGGAATCCATCTTGCACTTCAACCCGGACATTCAGGCGGATGATTTGTCTACGCGGGAAGCGGCGGCAAACGTGGCCCAGCGTTTGAATATTCCGGTCAAGGCTGGCGATGGCCTAGGCAAAATCCAGACGGAGATATTTGAGAAAACCGTGGAGCATCGCTTGGACGAGCCGACCTTCATCACATCTTACCCAGCCGAAGTTTCGCCTTTGGCTAGGCGTAATGACGATGATCCTTTCGTGACTGACCGCTTCGAATTCTTCGTCGCCGGTCGGGAACTGGCCAATGGATTTTCCGAGTTGAACGACCCGGAAGACCAAGCCGAGCGCTTCAGAAAACAAGTCGAAGACCATGATGCTGGAGACGAGGAAGCCATGCATTATGATGCGGACTATATTCGCGCCTTGGAATATGGGCTTCCGCCAACGGCAGGCGAAGGCATAGGCATAGACCGCTTGGTGATGTTCCTGACTGACTCGCCTTCCATCCGCGACGTGATTCTGTTCCCACACATGCGCAAGGAGGCATGAGTAAGAAGCAACTCCCCATCTATTGATTCGATGTGAATAATTTGCTGAATCGCTGGTCTGGCCTTCTTTCATTGTTCAAATCCGATGAATGGAAGCCGATGCGTCGTATAATTCTGTACGCATTGGCTTTCGTGTTGCCTGTTTTATCCATGCTGATTCGCCAAAGCTTGGATATGTCCATTAGCGATAGGCCGCTGGTAATCCTGTATATCCCATGGATTGGCCTTTGTGCAACTTTAGGAGGTTTTGGCCCTGGCATTGTGGCCAGCTTTGTGTCCACCGCCTGCTCGCTCATTCTGCTATATTTGTCCATTGGTGGATTTGCCATGATGACCGCCTACAATCTCGTTCCGCTCATCTCACTTCCCATCTCCGGCGTATTCTTCAGCCTTATCAGTGAGTCCATGCACCGGTGGAAACAACGGGAAGCGAACCGCTGGCATCAACTCGTCAATGCAGAAAAGTCTTTAAGGGAAAACCAAGATCGTCTCATCATGGCCCAAGAAGGCGCCCATGTCGGCATCTGGGACTTGAACCTGACCACAGGTGAACTCTATTGGTCTCCTGAGTGCGAACGCCTTTATGGAGTCGCACCGGGTAGCGTTAAAACCAACGATGATTGGAGGGCTTTGGTTCATCCAGACGATTTGATCTTGATAGATGCCGAAGGGGAATTGATCAAACGCCAACAAATCAGCAACTTTGAGATGGAATTCCGCATTAGCCGAAATTCGGATGAAACTCGCTGGTTGGTCACCAAGGGTCGGGCCAAATTCGACGAAGCCGGGACGCTTGTTTGCCTGTGCGGCATCAATCAGGACATCACCGAACGCAAACTCGCAGAAATTGCGCTTCAACATGAGAGCCAGAAAAACCAATCGTTCCTGCGCAATGCCAGTGATGGCATTCATATCATCGACATCAATGGCAAACTCATTGAATACAGCGACTCTTTCTGCGCGATGCTAGGCTATACTCGCGAAGAAATGCAAGGGATGAAGGTATCCGAGTGGGATGCCCTATTTGGTGAAAGCGAAATAAAGGATAGGATCAAACAACGCTTTGAGCAACCGCAATTTGATCAATTCGAGACCCGCCATCGCCGCAAGGATGGCAGTCTATTCGATGTGGAAATTACCACTGTACCGGTTGAGATCAACGGTCAAATGCTTTTGTTCACCTCGTCGCGGGACACCAGCGAACGAAGATCGACCGAAACCGCATTGCAGGACAGCAAACGGGATTTAAGCGAGAGTGAAGAACGTCTCAGGCTATTCATCGAACATGCACCCGTTGCCATCGCCATGTTCGACCAGGAAATGCGCTATATCGCCCATAGCCATCGTTGGAAGAAGGACTACGCCTTGGAAGAGAACATCAATCTGATTGATCGCCTTCATTACGAAATCTTCCCGGAAATTCCCAAGCATTGGAAAGAAATGCACCGCCGCTGCTTGGCGGGTGAAGTCTTGCGGGCCGATGAAGATTTTATCGTCCGACAAAACGGCGAAATTCAATGGCAGCGATGGGAATTGCGCCCTTGGAAAAAGGCCGATGGCAATGTGGGTGGAATAGTGGCTTTCACGGAAGATATCACTGAGCATAAGCAAATCGAGTTGGCACTTCGGGAAAGCGAGCAAAAATTCAGATTGGCGTTCAGCAATGCAAATACCGGGATGTGTCTGGTTGATTTAGAAGGGCGGCTTTTCCAAGTCAACGACAAAATGTGTGAGATTTTTGGCTACAGCAAGAGTCAACTCGAAGGAATGAGCGTCAATGATCTGGCGTTTACTGAAGATTCAACACTCAGCCCGGAATACATTCTCATGGCTGTTGAAGGGATTAGGGAAAACACCACCTTCGAAAAACGCTATATTCATCAACAGGGGCATATTATTCATGCTCAGGTGGCCTCTTCACTAGTTCACGATGAGCATGGGCAACCTCTGTATTTCATCTCCCAAGTCCAAGACATCACTGCTCGCAAAAAGGCCGAAGCGGAATTGCACCGCCACCAAAATGATTTGCAGGCACTGATTGAAGAACGAACCAGAGAACTGGTCACAAGGGAACAACTCATTCGAACCGTGATGGAAGTTCTTCCAGTGGGTATCTGGATCACCGATGCACAAGGCATCATCGGGTTTGGAAATGATGCAGCCCATCGGATATGGGAGGGTTCTCTCTACGTAGGACCCGAACAGTACCATGAATACAAAGCCTGGTGGGTGGCGAATGGCAAACGCATAAAGACCGAAGAATGGGGTGCCGCACGTGCCATCCGCGACGGGGAAACGTCGATTGATGAACTCATTGAAATCGAATGTTTCGATGGTTCCCATAAGATCATTCTCAATTCAGCCATTCCGCTGCGTGACCCTAGCGACCTCATCACCGGCACCGTCATCGTCAATCAAGACATCACCGACTTAAAGAGGGTGGAGCAGGATTTGGTTCAGGCCAGGGACGCCGCCGAGGTTGCATCTAAGGCCAAAAGCGCCTTTCTCGCCAACATGAGCCATGAAATCCGCACCCCCATGAATGCCATCCTTGGGTTGACGCATTTCCTCCGCCAAGACCGACCCAACCCTAGGCAAATGGATAGGCTAAACAAGATCGATGCCGCCGCCCGGCATCTTCTCTCCATCATTAACGATATTTTGGACTTCTCCAAAATAGAAGCGGGTCGGCTGGAATTGGAGAAGGTCAATTTCTCCCTCGATTCAATTTTCGATTATGTCCGCTCATTGGTCGCAGGACCCGCTCAAGCCAAGGGGCTTACGGTTAAATTAAATCCTGGGGATGTCCCTAACTGGTTGCTGGGCGACCCGACCCGCTTGCGACAAGCCCTGTTAAATTTCGCCACCAATGCCATAAAATTCACTGATCGTGGAGTCATTCTGCTGTCTTCGCGCCTCGTGCGATCCGACGGAGAATCCTTGCTGGTTCGCTTTGAAGTGCGGGACACCGGCATGGGCATCGCATCGGAAGTGTTGACCAAGTTGTTTGCCGAATTCGAACAAGCTGACAGTTCCACCACCCGCAAGCATGGGGGAACCGGGCTAGGGCTTGCCATCACCAAGCGATTGGCAGGGCTGATGGGCGGCGACGCGGGAGCGGAAAGCATCCCGGGAGTGGGTAGCACCTTCTGGTTCACAGCGCGCTTGGGCAGGGGTCAAACCGAGCAAGCACCCGACAAGGAACTCTCCTTGGAATCTGTCGAGGCTGAATTGCGCCAGCGCCATGCTGGTGCAAGGCTGTTACTGGCAGAAGACAATGAAATCAACCTCGAAGTCGCGCTCGAACTGCTGCAACAAGCCGATCTGAATGTAGAGATAGCCCTGAACGGAGAGCAGGCAGCGGCAAAATCGCGCAGCACCCACTACGATCTCATCCTCATGGATGTGCAAATGCCCATCATGAACGGACTGGATGCCACGCGGATCATCCGCTCCCTACCCGGTTATCAAATCGTACCCATTGTCGCCCTAACCGCCAATGCTTTTAATGAAGACCAGCAGACCTGCCTACAAGCGGGCATGAACGAC
Source organism: uncultured Methylococcaceae bacterium (assembly GCA_903859815.1). Taxonomy (GTDB): domain Bacteria; phylum Pseudomonadota; class Gammaproteobacteria; order Methylococcales; family Methylococcaceae; genus Methylumidiphilus. The sequence goes on from CAIOOA010000067.1 coordinate 221,379, forward strand.
TTCATTTCAAAGCCCGTGGAGCCAGTGATACTCTATTCCACTCTGCTCAAATGGCTTTCCAAAAGTACCTATCAAGCATTAACTGCCGACAAAGCAGCGGTCAATACTGATGATGGTGGGCAGAAACAGGAACTCTCACAGATTCCCGGACTTGACACGGCGGCGGGGTTGGCACGGGTAAACGGAAAAATGCCAACTTATTTACGCTTGCTAAGGATATTTGTTGAACAACACGCCATTGACTCGACATGCCTCGCGGAGGCCCAAGCGGCAAGCAATATGGCTGAAATTGGACGATTGGCCCATACTCTAAAGGGGGTCGCCGGAACGCTCGGCGCGACGGGTATCCAACAAACAGCCGCCACGCTTAACCAAGCTATCCGCCAAGGGGCCGACCCGGAATATATCGAAAGGCATTGCACCCTGCTGATAAACGAACTTGTGGCGATGATGGACGCGTTGAAAGCCATGTTGCCCAGTGTTAAATGACAGCCTAAGAGTCGGTTTGTCGGCTTCTTTCCGTCCTACGCTTGGCGAGATTGGTTATCGCCGCCAACAATTCATTCATATCCACGGGTTTGACTAAATAAAGGTCAGCCCCGGCTAAATAGCCTTGCACCCTCGCCTCGATTTTGCCACGGGCAGTCAGCATGATAATCCCCAAATCGGTCTTTAACCTCGCATATTCGGCTAACACATAGCCAGACAAGTCGGGCAAGCCAACATCAATGATCGCAACATCAAATGTATCGCTGTCTAAACAGGAAATGAATTCATGGGCAGTGCCAATTGCGGTCATACTAATGCCGTCGTCTTCAAGGTATTGGACGATACTTTCGCGCAAATCTTGGTCATCTTCTACAAAGATGATTTTGAATGTGGGGTTGTTCATAGTCATGCAGGGTAGTTTATCAGCCAATGTTTTGCAACAGAAAATGGATCGGCCACCGCAAATACCGCATTCCCAAGAAGGAGCTTCACTAACATTTGATCGCCCCTCCCACACCCATAAGAAAAGGGATAAACGGCACTGATTAAAGTGCGAGGGAACAATCAACGCCGCCCCGCTTTTGTTCCCGCCCAAGCCAATGCACCCATGCAAAACAAGCCGATGATGCCGGGTTCGGGTATGTCGTTATTGGTGGGCGCGAAGGATACCAATTGCATCCCGTCATTGTTGCCAAGATCGGTGCCGACTTGGAACGGGTAAATGCCATAAGGCGCGGCACTGGTGGATTTGGCGAAGAGTTGGAAGTCGCCCGTGTAAAACGCAGCGGGGCTAGGCAGGGGATTGATCGGGTCGTCCTGCCCCCACGTTTTGCCGTTGGGGCTGGAGGTGGGCTGTCCGATCAATTGTTGCCCAAGGTTCATCGCGGTGAGTGACGTGTCGAACAGCACCGCATCGAAATCAGCAAGGCTGAACACGCCATCGCCCAAGCCCCCGGTCGAGCCGGTGACAATGACGGACAGCGCAATGACCAACCCGGCGGTGGCCGTGCCGTAGGCGCTGTATAAATTAGCCGGGTCCCACAGGTTGCGGCCCGGATTGGCAAGCTTGGTGGCATCGAATGTGATGGTTCCTGCTGCAACCGCGTTGTTGCTGTCATAGGCCGCGCCGGAAAAGTTGAAGGCGAAGGTGATGTCCCCTGCCCAAGCCGGGTTGGCGGAGGCAAGCAAGATCACGAAGCAAAGACTATGCAAATTTTTCATGTGTTTTCTCTTTAATAATATTCATTTTTTGATCGTTCCCACTGTCTCCGCTCGCCGTTATACACAAGTCCTGCCGAGCCAGAAATGCCGTCATACTGGCAGGGATGCCGGTATCCATCGTCCAGGGACGGCACAAGTCGGTTGCGTCAATGCTTATGAGGCATCGTGACAGGTTCCGGTTTGCCATCCATGGACGCTGGATTTCGGCATCCATGCCGAAATGACGAGTTACCCAATCTTCAATCTTACTGCCCCACCCCCGCCATCGGCGTGGTTCCGCTGACCGCGCCACTATTCGCGCTATAGCTGACCGAGGCATTGAACTTGGCCAGCTTCACGCATCCAGTGAAGTCAATCACCACCGTGCCGGTCTTCGAGCCGCCGGCGGCAATGTCGCCCAAACTGACCGGGAAGCTAGTGGCCGCCACAGGCTGGCAACGCCCACTCAACGAAATCCAGAAGCTGTCCAGCGTCGCCGCCGAGGCGGTGCTGCCGCCGTTATTGGTGACGGTGACGGACCAAGTGCGGATGCCGCTATAGGTTCCACTCTTGCCGGTGACGGCGGCGGACAGGCTGGCAGGGGTGTTGACGGTTTGCGTCAGCACCGGCGAGGTGGAGCCGTTGAAACCGGCGTTGCCCGCATACACCCCGGTGATGGGATGGCTGCCGAGGGTCAAGGCCGAGGTGGAAACCGTCGCTTGGCTGTTGCCGTCCAATGTTCCCGTGCCGAGCGAACCCACACCGTCGAAGAATTCCACCGTGCCAGTCGCCGAAGGGGTGACAGTCGCGGTGAAGCTGACAAGCTGCCCCAAGACCGACGGGTTCAGGCTGGAACTGACCACGGTGGAGGTGCTGGCCTTGGCGCGGGTGACGGTGAGGGTGTAAGTCTTCTTCGTCGTGCCGTCCTCTGCCGTGACCGTGATCGCCACCGTGTTATCGCCGATGTTCAACGCCAATGGGCTGGAGGTCGCGCCGTTGGCTATCGCCGTCGCCGCCCCGCCGTTCAGGCTGAGCGTCGCGGTGGCGTAGTCGTCGCCAAACGTGGGCGTGACGGTGATACTGGTCGTGCCATTGCCCACGCTTTGGGTGTAGGCAATCGTCGCACTATCAAACGCGGGAACCAAAGCCCCGCCGCTGCTGACTAAATTGCTCAAGTTGGCATTGCCAGCCGCCAGCCGAAACAGCCCCAAATAGCTGCGGCTGTAGCCGCCGAAACCACTTAAATCCCCTCCGAGATAGGCGGTGTTGCCATCCGCGCTGAGCGCGATGGCCAAAACAGGTGCACGAAATTTGCCGGCTTCATCTTCTACAAAATAATTTTCACCACGGGGGTTCCATGCGTTGGCTACGCCCTCACTGTCCAAGGCGGCGATGGATACCCGCGACTGCCCACCGATGTGGTTGAATGTTCCGCCAGCAAACACCGCGCCACCATTGACCGCCAGACTGTAGAGTATACCGTCAGGATTGGGGTTCCACGCGGTCGCCAAGCCCGTCCCGCTGGCCAGCGCGGCAAGATAGTTGCGCGGCTGGCCACCAATGTTAAAGAAGTTCCCCCCGGCATACAGGGTGTTGCCATCCGCGCTCAGATTCAAGGAATAGATTATCGCATCAGGATTGGGGTTCCAGTTCGCATCCACCGTGCCGGTATCCCTATCAATGGCAATCAGGTTCCGGCATTCTCCCCCGCAATAAGTGCCTCCGGCATACAGGGTGTGGCTGCTAAGTGCCAACGCGAATACAGAGCTATCAGAGCCAGGGTTCCAGCCGGTGGCGGTTCCGCCGCTGCCGACCGGGCCGAGCGCGGCAATGTAAGTCCGACTCTGCCCGCCGATCTGGGTGAACAACCCGCCGACATAGACGGTGCTGCCGTCGCTGCTCACCGCAAAGGCTCGCACTGAACTATCGGCATTCGGGTTCCAACTGGCATCAAGCTGGCCGGTGGCGGTGCTGAACGCGGCGATATTGTTGCGGCTTTGCCCGCCGATCCCGGTGAATTCGCCGCCGACATACAGGGTGCCTTGCTTGAGCGCCAGGGCATTCACGCCGGTTCCACTGACATTGGGGTTCCACGCGGTGGGGATGCCGGTGGCGGTGGTCAGTGCCGCCAGCCCATTGCGGGTCACCCCGCCGAAGCTGGAGAATCCCCCGCCGACATAGACCTTGCCGCCACTTGTCGCCAAGGCCAAAATCGTATCTGTGCTGACGGTTCCCGGGCGATTGGGGTTGGGGTTCCATTGGGCATCCGCCAAGCCGGTGGTTGGGCTGAGCGCGGCAAGATAGTTGCGCGGCAGGCCGCCGATCTGAGTGAATTCGCCGCCGGCATACACCAGGCCGTTATAGACCGCCAAGGCAGTGACAAGATAATTGGCATCGGGGTTCCAAGCAGTCGCCGCGCCGGTCCCGCTGCCGTTTACGGCGGCGATAGCGTTACGGGCCTGCCCGCCGATGCTGGAGAAATAGCCCCCGACATAAACCACGCCGCCGTCCACGGTCAGCGCGGTGACCCAGGAATCGGGGCTGGGGTCCCAACTGGCATCCGCCGCCCCAGTCCCGCCCGTACTCAGGGCGGCAAGAGAGTTGCGGGACTGGCCGCCGATGTTGTAAAACTCGCCACCGACATAGACCGTGCCGCCACTGACCGCCAAGGCTCTGACGGTGGCATCGGGGTTGGGGTTCCAGTTCGCATCCGCCGCGCCGGTCCCGTCGCTGGCTAGGGCGGCAAGATTATTGAGAGCCTGCCCGCCGATGTTGCCAAACGCGCCGCCGGCATAGACCGTACTACCGCTGACCGCCAATACCCAAACCGTACCATCGGCGTTGGGGTTCCAACTGGCATCCGCCGCGCCGGTTCCGTTGGGCTCCAGCGCGGCGATCCGGTTGCGGGCTTGCCCGCCGATCTGGGTGAACCTCCCGCCGGCAAAGACCTTGCCATTGCCCACCGCCAGTGCAAAAACCCATCCGTCGGCATTGGGGTTCCAACTGGCATCCACACTGCCATCGGCCAAGACATGGGCAATATTATGGCGGGGCAGGTTGCCGACCTGGGTGAAACGCCCGCCGACATACCAGCCGCCGGACCCGTCCGCCGCGACCGCGTAAACGATCCCATTGACTTGCGGATAGGCCGCTGCCGCGCCGCTACTGGCATCCAACGGAACCCCGCCGCCGGTGGCCGGGCCTAGCCGGGTGAATTTGCCGCCGATGTAGGTGGTCGCCCCGTCGATGACGATGGCATTCACCTCCCCGTCGGTGACATACGCCCCCGGAACCGGCGTGTCGGGCAACCCGGCCAGTGCCAGCGGCAGCCACAGCGCCAGCAGCCAGCCGAATAAAATTCCAAAGCCCCCCGCCGGGAGAGCCGTTTGCCCCACCTGACGGTGGATGTGGATGGTTTTCATGGTTTAAACCCTCTTTAATTTAAAATCTCGGAGCGCCAAAGCCGGAGCGCCAAAGCTTGCTTTGGCTGTCAAAGCAAGCTTTGACGCTCCAGCAATTCTCATTTTGGCTAAAACACCGTCATTCCGGCATGGACTGCCGGAATCCAGCGCCATGGATGGTAACTTCTCGATGCGTAAGTGCCTGATTAAATATGGTTGGCAAGTTCTAGTTTCACATCCTCGTGACTGGATTCCTGCATCCCGGCAGGAATGACGGCCTATATTTCAATGTCTTGCCTCATAATGAGAATTGCTGTTGACGCTCCCGCTTCATGCAATCACCCCCGCCGCTTTTGTCTAGTCCCCGCCCAAGCCAATGCGCCGATGCCTACAAGTCCGAGGATGCCGGGTTCGGGTACGCTGCCACCACCACCGACATCGCCATCGCGGACGGCCCACGCAGTGAGGGTAGATTGTTTACCGATAGGGCCCTGCTGGCCATTTGTGGTAAAGAAGGCCCACGCTGAAAGAGTGGGGCTGGGCGCGTACTCGATATCGAGCCAATAAATGTAGTCTTGAACATTGGTAAACAATTGCAAATAAGGACTCGTCGAACTGGTGATGGCGTTGTCTTGGGTCACACCCAGTTCGGTGTAGTACAAATGCCCCATCTCGCTGCCGGTGCAGTTGTAACCAGGTCCACAAGGCCCGCTGCCATTGGCATTCAGCGCGGTCGGCAAACGCCAGCCGGTGTAGCCGCCGACATTCAAGCCTGCCGCCCAAGCGTTGGCGGTGGCCCAAGTCATCTGGCCGTTGGCATTGGCATTCGCCAACCAAGTGATATTAAAGTCAGTGTCGTAAACGGCCAGCCCGCCGAGTCTAGTGACTAGCGAGGCTTCGGCAGTGGAGGCAAGGCCCATCCCGGCCAGCAGGAAGAGGGGAGTCAAGGGTTTAAGTAAGGCTTTCATCGGTCTATTCCTATTGACAATGTAGTACGCCAAAGTTTGCCTTCCCTGGACGCTGGATTTCGGCATCCCTGCCGAAATGACGTGTCTCCGACACTTGTGTAGAAAGACGAGAACTCCAGCTTGAGGACGAGCGGAACCCAAGAATTCAACTTACGGTAAAACCCGCTCTGAAAATTAACAAGAGGTTTCAAACTTGCATTAGCTATTCCAGAGTTTTACTTCACTTTCCCTTCTTTTCTTCAAACCCGGCACCACTTTACCGCCAGCCTTATCCCAACGCATGAGTTGGGCTGGCACTTGGTCATATTGACCGTTATTGAGCTTTTTCAACAGGGTGCTGTTTAAATGCGCCGCCGCCCACATTAAACGTAAACGACACTAAGGCATCAAATTGGTGTTGGTTTAATTCAACTTTGACGTTATTGTTTACAGTAGTTTCGGCTGGCTTTACATCCTGCTCCAATAGCTCGTCAGCTTGCTCTGCTGTGAGTCCATTCACATATTTGACTGACTCACCGTTAATGTTAATCTTGCCCGAAGATAGCTCGGATTTGGTCAGTAGATGACCAACACCTATCGTCAGCAAACCTGCCGAATCTTTGTAAGCTTTTAAACGAACACCTTCCCATTCCTCTAATAATTCTCGACCGTGCGGACTCATGTGCATGATAATGACCTCTTATGTTTGATTATGGACATCAATAATGCTGGCTTGGCTACCAATGCCAGCGTGGGGCGCAATGCGCGGAGTACTGTGATTTTCGCCGCGCTTAAGATTTATTTTGCTCATCCATGGCTTTTTTAATACTGTCTATGACTTCGGGTGGGGCTTGTTTATCGATGGCATCCCTCAAGACATTGCCTAAAGCAATGACAGTTTGTTGTCGTTGGAGATTCTGTTGGTTTTTTGCCTCAGCCTGCAATACAGCTTCACGTTGTTTATAATCATCCTTGCCGCTCCCTTTTATAGCTGCTCCTAGCACTTCTGTCATGCGAAGAAGAATTTGATTCACCGCCTCTGATGAGTATCCTCCAATTAATCCAAGCACGATGGGATTGTATTCCTTGGCACCTATGTCAGGCCCAAAACTAGCAAGTATCACACCCGAGACAATTCCAAGAAAGAATCGCAATAAATTTATTGAGTTGTACGCGGGTTCATAAGTCCGCTCTGATATGTATTTATAAGCTGTAAATAGCGTATAAAATCCAGCCCCGAGGGTTGCGGCTGATAAATTCATTAGAATTGACATAGCATTTTTCCCATGCACTTAATGGATGAAGATTGATTGAGTCTGCTATCGATATATATTTTCATGGAGCCGGTTTATTGCCACTCTGCTCTACCCTTGGAGTTGGCATCTGGCTACCATGCGCCGAATCTGGAACTCGTTTCTGGCTACTTTCCTCGGCATGAGGAACCGAATCAATTTTTATATTGGTTGACTGGTAGAGGAAAGTCAAAAATGCAATGACTGTGCAAATGGCAATGATCGGAATGGCCCATACTTGTTTCAACCACTTCCCCATTCCTTGTTCCGGGTCAGTGGCTTTAAGAGAGCGAATCGTGGCAGGTAGCACTATTTCACAAAGTTGACCATGAATGCTTAAAGCCAACCTTAACTGTTCTTGACTAATTCTTTCTGTATCTGAAAAATTATGTACGGCTAATTGACTGAGCGCATCTTTAGCCTTTTCTGTGATACGGTCCCCGGGTAACGATCTGGCGTATGCCTGAAGAAAAGCTATTTCTTTAATCGTTTCGTCAAGTTGTTTTTCCAACTCGTCGGTGTTGATATATTCAGTAGTCATAATGATTCCCATGTTTTTATCAGGAAGCTGGAGCTTTCAATCTCGCACTCACAAGCCGGAACTAAACCTAAGCAAGACAGGATTAGTCGAGTATTCTAAGCGTATACAGGTCAGTCTTTATCGTTGCACCAACTACTCTTAAAGCCTATCGTTTCTGGACTGGGTGTTTCTATTTCAGCTTCGCCTTCACTATCTCCCCAATGTCCAGAAAAACGGTTCCAGGCGTTGTCAGTGTCTTCTGATGGGTTATCGTGAAGTAATATCAGATGTTCAGCCACCTCCCAAAGCGGTCCTTTGTCAGTTTTATCTTCTGCTAAACCGTATAGCCTGACGTGATCACCCATATCCCAATAACTGGCATGAGAATGTTTTGCTGAATATACAACCGGAAAGGCAACATTTCTCAATAGGCCGATATTACTGTACAGATTGTTATTGCCGCTACTATCGACATCGACTATTCTGGCATCCCCAGTAGGTTCTATGGAGGTTTTCTCATCACCGCCATTATGCACCTCAATGATTGTACCTTCCGTGGTCAGAATCAAAGAGGGACGATCTCCGCTATCATACTTTGTACCTTTAACTTTCTCCCAAACAATAGTATCGCTATTGATAGCACCAGTACGATAATACAGATTGTTATTATCTCCGCCGCCATTATGAACTTCAATTATCCTGCCAGATTGGGTGACAGCAATTGAGGGATTATCACCAGAATCATACTCAATGCCTTTGCTTCCGCTACCCCATAGGATACTATTGGCGTTAAGTTGACCTATTCGGTAATAAAGTTTGTTATTCTCACCGCCACTATGCACTTCAATAATTTTACCCTCAGAAGTAACCGTTATGGCGGGGCGGTTTCCAGTATCGTATTTAATGCCATCGGTGTCCCAAATAATATTTTTTTCTTGCCAATGACCAATACGGTAATAAAGATTATTATTACCCCCACCATTATGGACTTCGATAATTTTTCCATCAGGTGTGACGACTATGGCTGGATTATCTCCGGTATCATATTTTTTACTTTCGGTGCTATCCCAGATTATTTCATTATTATTCAAACGTCCAATTCGGTAGTAAAGGTTGTTATTACCGCCACCATTATGAACTTCAATAATTCTTCCATCCGCAGTCACCGCTAATGCAGGGCGGTTTCCAGTGTCGTATTTGATGCCTTTATCATTCCAAGCTACACTATTTCCATGTAACTGCCCTACCTGATAATACAGATTGTTATTACCGCCACCATTATGAACTTGGATTATTTTATTGCTGGATACGAGAGCAATTGATGGATTATCACCAGTATCATATTTTTGAGCAGGATACCAGACAATATAAGCCAGACACTCATCATTATTGCACCATTTATTGTCTCCATGTCCTGTATAACAAACTGATTTTATGTTGTTTCCTGTACTATCGAGGCGAACAGTGATATGTTCCCAATCGGCATCATGCGTTCCGGTACTGCCAATCGTTGCGGTGTCACCATTATAAGGATAGAAAAACCAGTACTGTATATCAATATCCTCTGATTGCTTAGCTCTTCTGACATGCACATAACACGATGTCTGCACTTTTCCATCTTTAATCTCCTCGCCTTGCCTGACTGTTGAATCCGTGATCCGCAAGTACCAGACAAATTCATCCGAATCAAATTCGCTAGCAGCCGACGAAATGCCTTCTCTGTTTTGAGCAATCAAATTGTTGAACGTTATTTCCCCTTCTTTCAACACCACATCGTCATCATTTTTAAAACATAGCCTTACTCTTTTTAAATACCAATCAACAGATGACGGACGACTGTCATCTTTGCTGTGCAAATAGATGAGGGGGGCAAATTTCTGAGCTAGAGCTTTAGTGTCCGATAAAGACAAGCCAATAGATCTATTACAATTTTGAATCGATTTCTTACCCATGATTGACTACCTGATTATATGTAGTTGTTGCTGGTTCCCAAGTTCCAGCTTGGGAACCCTTGCTTGCCACGTTCCCAAGCCGGAGCTTGGGAACGAGCGGATTATTAACAAGCGGACATTTTGATTGGCCGCTACTACTTACTGATAGTAAGAGTGATGATTTTGTTTTTCGTATCGAACGCGGTAGGTTGCAAAATCAGGTTGTCATACCCGTTGATATCGGATTGAGAGGCGGAGCCAAACCAGTTTTGGAGAGTGGGGTTCCACCAGACTTGGGTAATCCAGACTTTAGAACCCACACTATAAACTACCATATCTTTTTTTATCTTGGCTGGCGTGTACTCAATATAGCCTTTATCATCATTGATTTTGATGTCATCGCTTTCACCGCCGCCGTTTAATGAGATCATCTCAATATCGCGGATGCTAAAATCGCTACTGGCTTTGGCTTTAAGCGCATTTTGGTCATGCCAATCACCATCCTTTTTTGTCTTGATTGGAAAATCGTAGGAGGTATTATTGGTAATACGCAAGGTGGTAAAATCATTACTAATCTTGCGTCCATAGCTATGATCCCTAAGCAAGGTGAGAGTGCATTCCGCGCCTGTCACTGCTGGAACGATGAGCGCATCATGTTTGTCAATACTGTCGAAAACGGGATTTAACAGCCATGCCTTTTTATCTCCGTTCCAAGTGACCAGATTTGCCCAAATATTACACTTAGATTGATCAAAGCTATCTTCTTTTTCACCAGATTTATACTCAATATAGCCTTTAGTATCGTTGATTTTGACATCATCACTCGAACCATCACCATTAAGCGATATTTGTTCGGTGGTCGCTATGGGGAAGGACATTCTCCCGCCCGATTTGAGTTCTTTATCGCTGGACCAATCTTTGCCTTTGTCTTTGTGGCGTACTTTATAAGTGTATCCAGATTCGCACACGATGGTTAGTGTGGTAATCTCAGTGCTGATGGTTTTACCATAGCCTTTAGCGTTGGCATCCTCATTTTTCTTTTTCAGGTCTTCTGCTTCGCTCATGACGTTATCCTCTTTGTGTTGATGGATTTAATGGCAGTCGTGCTGAATATGGGAACGGTAGATAGATTGCTTTACCTATCGCCCCAATTTCGACTGCATTAAATAATCAATGCCGGGCATTTTCAAACCTCGAAATCCCACGAAATGTAACAAAAAGACACAAAACAAGGCTATGCTATTGATTTTATGATGTAACAAAGTTTGCGTCGGAGCGCCAAAGCTTGCTTTGGCATCGGAGCGTCGGAGCGCCAAAGCTTGCTTTGGCTGTCAAAGCAAGCTTTGACGCTCCACTACTCAATAATGGAGATACTGCCAGAAAAGCGATAACCTACGCTGTGATGGGTTTGAATGGGGCATTCCAAGCCGGTTTGTTGCTTGATTTTTTTCTTTAGCCTGCGTGATAATTCAGTCAATGCGCGGCCCACGCAATCATTGTCGGGATAATGCAGCGAATTCATCAAACGTTTGCGAGCGACAGACATTCCTTCCGCCAGAGCGAGTTGATGAAGAAAATCGAACTCCCTGCCCGTCAGGATGACTTCGATTCCAGTCGGTGCGATCAAATGCCAGTTCGACCGGTTCAGCCTCCACACAATTTCCAATTCCGTGGCTTGCTGGCTACGTTCCAGCCGACGCTTCGCCACGCTGGTGATGGCTGCCAACAATTCTTTTATGTTGACTGGCTTGACTAAGTAAAGATCAGCCCCGACCGCATAACCTTGCACCCGATACTCGATACCGCCCAGCGCGGTCAGGATGATGATGCCTAAGTCAGTTTTGCGGCGTAGCTCTTCCGCCAATACATAGCCAGACTGGTCTGGCAACCCGATGTCAATGACCGCGACATCAAAAGTATCTTGTTCCAAACTGGCATGACATTCTTTGGCACTACCAACCCCGGTCACGGCAAAACCCTCATCTTCGATATAGAGGGTAATGCTTTCGCGCAGGTCGATGTCGTCTTCAACAATCAATACTTTGTATTCGGATTCATTCATGGGTCAGCAATGTGAAGGCGGTGGTAAGTAAAGTCCAAACAAGCTCGGACGCTACGAGTCCGTCACAACAGGCAAGCGAACCGTCAATGTCGTACCGGAACCATTGCTTTGAATGGCGACACTGCCATGATGTTCCTCAACAATTCTTTTGACCAAATAAAGCCCGACCCCAGAGCCTAGGATATGATCATTGCCGGGTATCCGATAATACTTTTCAAACACCCGCTCACGTTCTTCGGGCGGGATGCCAAGCCCTTGATCGCACACGTTGATGACTGCTTCCGTTCCTAATCGGCAGACATTCACTACCACTGCCCTACCCTCTGGTGAATATTTGATCGCATTATCCAACAAGTTCAGCACAGCGGTTTTTAATAAACGCCGGTCGGCTGCAACCATCATATCCGTGTCAAGACTTGTGGAAAAAGCCAACTGACTCCAAGGCCAAAACTCCTTGGCTTGAGCAATGACTTCTTCAACCAAGCCTATCACGCCAACATTCTCCAGCTTGAGCTTAAAATCATCTTGGGCAAACTTTGCCTTGTCCAAATTGACTTCCAGCAGTTCCGTCAAACGGGCGATGGCCCGTTGCATTTTATTGATGGCAAAGGTCAACATTCTATCTGGATCGTGTTTCTTCTTGGACAACAAATCAAGATTGATGCGGATGATGGCGAGTGGGGTCCGGTATTCGTGAGTCACCATGGACACAAAGCGCACTTGCCGGTCCAAGGTTTCTTCCAAATCTTGCTTTTTTTGACGCAGTTCCACGGTCATTTCGGCAGCCATTTCCTCGGCATTATGTTTGGCATTGCGCTCGGCTAACAAGGCATTTTTATGGTCTATTCGCAGCTTGTCGGCCAAGCCAAACGTCAGCAGCATGATATTGCCAAACGTCACAAATTGGACTAGGTTGCTGATAACCCATGTGATCGGAAGCTTTCCAGTCAAACGCAATAGTTCCATGGCGGGTGCGACTAAGATCAGTAAAAACGCCATGCAATAATAGACACTGCCACATATTTTCTTTCGCACGGATTTAAAGCTGAGCCAAATCATCAGGCTAAACAAACCAATCCCAATCACAAAAATGGTGCAAAATATCACGGCAACCGGCAAGAAAGGAGTCGATACAAACGTCAGGGAAGCGACCGCCAATAGTAAGAATAAAAATTGCCGTTGTCGCTGAGTTAACACGGGTTTAAATAAGGTATAACCAAATAGGATAAGAAAAATGCAAGCACCACAAGCGCTTTGATAAACAAAAAAATCGCCGATGCGATGGGCAAACGATGGAAACACTAAAGGTAATATGCCTGTCGCTGCAAGACGGTTATTAAACAAGCATAATAAAAACATGCCATAAAACCCAAATAGCCTCTGCCGAATGCGAATATAAAGCAGCAAGCTAATCGAGGCGGTCAATAAATAAACCGATAGCATGATCATTTGCAGCATGATGGTGAAATTGCTGCTTTGTAAAAGAATATATCCCGGTTTTATGGAACCGAATAAAGAAAGATTGCTGCTGGTTTGTAAGCGTATGTAAACCCAACGGGGCAGACCTTTAGGTAAATTTAACGGGGCGACAAAATCCGGTTGCAGCCTTTGGCTATCCAACGCGGGTATGTGGTCGCCTAGACGAAATACTTGATAAGCATCAGGATTGCTTGGATTATCCCCGGTTTGCACATAGACGGTGACAAAATCCAATATCGGAGGGCCAAGGGCGAGATAAGTCCCACTACTGAAAGGATAGGTTTGACTCACCTGAAACCGAAACCATATCACCTGCTTGCCAAAGCCTTCGTTGAAGAATCCCGGAAGGGTTTTGAAGCCTTGGCTAATCGGGTCAGTGATTATTTGAGCAAAATCATAAGCTGCCGTGTCATCTTCAAAGACCTCCAGATAACCCGCAAGAGGAAAGGAACGGTGTTCATCAAGCAATAGCGGTTCAGCCTGGGCGATTGCTCCGCTAAACAGGCAATACCAGAATATCCAAAAACATTGACGGAATAAGCTCATGTCGATAATGACACCTAGGAGATTCGTTAGCTGACTGAAGTGATGCAGTAGCCAAGTATTATAGCGTCAAAGCTTGCCTAGGTTTGGAGCCAAAACTGCTTGTAGTTCCGGCTTTAGCTGGTCTTTTCGGGCTTGTCTTCCGCCTAAAGGCGGGACTACGAACGCTAACTTGATGGCAGCGAGCCGGAGCGTGGGGACCATCAAATACTCACACGACAACAAGACCGACTCGGTTTTGAAAACCGAGTCGGTCTTTATGCTATATTGCCATTCAGTATTGATGAGCATTTGGCAATGATGGACGAGTGCTCAGCCATGGCTGATGAAGGCTCTGTTAGTCTTGCTGAGTAGTCGGCGAGCCTTGCTGACTGTTCAGCGGGTCTTGCTGAGCAGTGGCCGAATCTGTTTGACTGCCGAGCGGACCTTGCTGAGCAGTGGGCCAATCTAGTTGACTGCCTTGCGGGTCTTGATCGGCAGTGGGCGAAGCTTGCTGATTGATCGGCGGACTTCGATGAGCGGGTACTGTGTTTGCTGATGGCTCATCCATGACGGCTGAACGGTCAGCAAGCTCCGCTGACCACTCATCACACTCAGCCGAGCATTCAAACTAGTCAGCCCACTGTCGCTCAAGCACAGCTAGGCAATCAGCAAGATTGAATAAGCGCTTGGCAAGGGCTGATGATTGCTCATTCTTGGAGCGTCAAAGCTTGCTTTGACTCGGGCTTGGAGCGTCAAAGCTTGCTTTGACTTGGGCTTGGAGCGTCAAAGCTTGCTTTGACTTGGGCTTGGAGCGTCAAAGCTTGCCTTGCTTTTGGGCGCAAGCCCTTCAAAATCTCGCAAGGCAAGCCTTGCACTCCAACAATAGGGCTTCCTGAATTTGTGTATGACGATGAGCGCCGGAGCATGGAGACCATCAAAATATCATTGGAAAAGTTTGGCAGCAAGCGGCATGACTTCCGCAGCGACTACAAGGGCCAGCATCCACTTGACCAAGGTCAGTTCGCCGGATAGCTTGGCCTCCATCCGATCCAGCTTGGCATCCATCCGCAGGATGTCGGACTTGGTGGCAAGTTGGGAGTCAAGTGCCTCGGCGAACACACTCTGCAAGGCTTCCGCCTCAGCCTTCGCCTGTCCTTCTGGTATGCCGGCGGCAATGAGTCTCTCGACAAATTTGAGGGCATCGAATGCGATGGTTGACATGGTATTTTTTCCGGTGAGGTTTGGCAGTGCTGGTATGAAATTTTACATGCTTTTGCTGTGAGGCACAAAGGCAGTTCAATGGTTTCACCCATTGCGACTACGACACCCATGCTACACCTATAGCCGGTCAGGGTTGATAACCCTGACCAGAGTTATTGAAGATACCACCGATGCACAAAATGTAAGCGACGAGGTTGCAAACCCCGCCGCGCTTCGTTCCTTGGCCGGACGGGATTTGTAATCCCGTCCGAAACGTTTCGTGCTTTCCTCGGTATCATCAACTCGCACAAAACGTAAGCGGCGGGGTTGCAAACCCCGCCGCGCTTCGTTTGCCAGCCACGAACGACCCGGATTGCGCCGCAGGGCGGCTCCATCCGGGCTACGCTGGCTCACACGACAACAAGACCGACTCGGTTTTGAAAACCGAGTCGGTCTTTACGCTGCTACCGCTCGGTGTAGATGAACTTAGCCTCCACCTTCTGCAAGCGTTCCAACACCTTTTGGTTTTGTGCGCGTAACTCGGCGATGATGGCCTGTTGGGTTTGCGCGTCGGCTTGTTTCTGCGCCTTCAACTCGGCAAGTTCGGTTTGTTGTTTTGCTAAAACCAGCTTTTGGGTTTCCAAGGCCGTTTGCTGTTTCGCGAAAGCAATCTTTTGTGATTCCAACGCGGCCTGTTGTTGCTTGGCCAATTGATACAAGCCTTGGATGGCAGACAAAGCCACGCCGTCGGGATCAATGGTGCTGATGGTGGTGTCGTTCTCGCCGAGCTTGAACGCGGCTTTAAAGTCTTGCGCCATCGGCCCGATGTGGCGGATGCTGTCGGCTTGGGTCTTGTAGTTCCACGTTTGGATCGGCAAGGCCGCAAGCTTCTCCAACACCGTCAAACCGTCCACCGAGGCGAAGTTCTCCTTGGCGTTGCGGTCGGAGACGCTGGACCACGCACCGCCGCCGGCCGCCACGGTTACGCCCGTGGTTCCGCCGGTATTGGTGATGAAGCGCACCCCGCCAGTGGCTCTAACGGCAAATTCGTAGCTGGCGGCGGAGTTGAAGAGCGTCGTTGTACTCCCATCTGCCCAGATGAAGTTGCCGGAATGTGCGGCTTGCGCATTGGCGTAACGACCGGCAGCAAAACTGTAAAGTCCGGCTGCGGTATTATTCGCGCCACCTGCCACGAAGCTATAGCCACCGCTGGCTACATTGGACCTTCCACCGGCTACAGCGCTACGGTCTCCGCTTGCGGTATTGGAATCCCCGCCTAACACAGCCGCAAAATCTAAGCTGGCTGTATTGTTAGAACCGCCCACAATGGCAGTACCATAAGCGCTCGCACGATTGAACTCGCCGCCTCCTACAATGCTTATGATACCACTTGCAGTGTTAATATACCCTCCAAGAATAGAACTGTATTCGCCACTGGCAATGTTTGAAATCCCTCCCCCTACCGTAGCAAAGTCCTTATCGCTGGTCGTCCCGGCATTATCACCCGCCTGATTCTGATTACCGCCGCCGACGAAGCCAAAGTTGTCGGTGACGGTGTTATTACCCTGGAATATACCGCCTCCAGCAATCACGCCCCCATAAACACCTGTGGTTATCGTATTTTCATTAGATCCGCCAATGATGTTGGGCGTATCCCCTGCCGTGCCGTCGTGGGTGAATTTCAGTGCCTGTTCGTTGTTGATTTTGATAACCAGCGGGTTGGTGTTGTCGGTGGTGCCTAGGAAGTTGGACGCACCGCTGCTGTTGCCGGTCAAGTTCCAGCCCGACGAGGCGGGCGTTTGCCATGTGGCACTGGTTCCGTTGGTGGTCAGCGTCTTGCCGCTATTGCCGGTTTGTGTCGGCAGCAGAGCAGTCAGTGCGGCGGTGGCGGTCGTCGCCCCGGTTCCGCCGTTGGCGACTGGCACGGTGTTGAGGGTTAGTGCGGGCGTGGTCGTGCCGTTCGTCACCGCAATAGGCGCCGTGGCGGTCACCGTCGTTACCGTTCCGGCAGCGGCCCATGAGACATCGGTTCCGTTGGTTTGCAGCATTTTGCCGGTGTTGCCGGTTTGGGTCGGTAACAGATTGGTGCGGCCCGCTGCTGCGGTAGTTCCCCCGGTTCCGCCGTTGGCGAGGGCCACCGTGCCGGTGACATTCGCCGCGTTGCCAGTGATGTTGCCGCTGACATCGGCTGCGGGTATGGTTGCTGCTGCGGTCATCGCCGTCGTGCCGGTGCCTTTGACATAGCCGGTCAGCGTCGTCGCCCCGGTCCCGCCGTTGGCGACCGCCACCGTGCCGGTGACATTGGTGGCATTGCCGGTCAAACTGGCGGTGATTGTACCCGCCGAGAAGTTTCCGCTGGCATCACGCTTGACAATCGTGCTGACGGTGTTGGCGTTGGTTGCGGCATTGGCGGCAACGGTGGCGAGGTTGACGTTCGCCGCCGTGGACCCGCCGACGGTGGCTACCACGGTGGACGATTGAGTTCCGGTGACGTTGCCGGACAAAGAACCTGAGAAGTTGACCGGGGTGGCTGCGGCTTGCCAAGTGCCGTTGCCGCTGGCATCCGAAGTCAGCACCCTGCCGGAAGCCGGGGTGCCGGCATTGGGCAGTTGCAGGAACGGTGCGCCGACCAAGCGCACCCCGCCAGTGGCCCTAACGGCAAACTCGTTATTCGCGGCGGAGTCGAAAGTTGTTGTTGTACTCCCATCCGCCCAAATGAAGTTGCCGCCATGGATGGCTTGCGCATTGGCGTAATTACCGGCAGCAAAACTGCGGAGACCGGCTGCGGTGTTATTGTTGCCGCCCGCCACGAAGCTATAGCCACCGCTGGCCACATTGGACATGCCACCGGCTACAACGCTGCGGCCTCCGCTTGCGGTATTGGAATCCCCGCCTAACACCGCCGCATAATCTAAGCTGGCTTCATTGCCAAAACCACCCACAACGACAGTATTACTCCCGCTGGCACTATTGTTGTTGCCGCCTCCCACAATACTTGAGGTACCACTTGCTGTGTTTACACTTCCTCCGAGGACGGAACTGTTTTGTCCGCTTGCACTGTTTGCAGCTCCCCCCCCAACGGTTGCCGCGCTCATATCCGCAATCGTTCCGGCATTATCTCCCGCCTGATTCCCATAACCACCGCCGACGAAGCCATAGTTGTCAGTGACGCTGTTATAAGCCCCGCTTATGCCACCCCCCGCAATGATGCCGCCTTTAACACCGGACGTTACGCGATTGAAAGAAGACCCGCCAATGAGGTTGGGCGTGTCCCCCGCCGTGCCATCCTGGGTGAATTTGAGTGCCTGTTCATTGTTGATTTTTATAATCAGCGGTTTAGTGTTGTCGGTGGTGCCGATGAAGTTGGACGCGCTGCTGGCATTGCCGGTTAGGCTCCAACCCAATGCGGGGGTTTGCCAACTGGCGGCGCTGCCGTCGGTGGTCAGCGTCTTGCCAGTGTTGCCGGTTTGGTCGGGCAACAGGTTGGCGAGGGCCGTGGCGGCGGTGGTCGCCGATGTTCCGCCATTGGCTATCGCCACCGTGCCGGTGACATTGTCGGCGGTCGTAGCCGTGTTTGCCGTGGCGGCCGATGTTGCGGTCGTGGCAGAAGTAGCCGTGGTCGCGCTGGTCGCCGTGGTTGCGTTGCCATTCAGATTGGCAGTGATCGTCCCCGCGCTGAAATTGCCGGAGGCATCGCGCTTGATGATCGTACTCGGCGTGTTGGCGTTAGTTGCGGCATTGGCGGCGACGGTGGCGGTATTGACGTTCGCCGCCGTCGAGCCGCCGACTTTATCAACGACCGTGGCCTTTTGTGTGCCGGACACATCCCCGGCCAAAGTACCGGTGAAATTGGTGTTGTCTGGCGCGATGTCGATCTCCAAGCTCGCCGGGTGGCTGGTGGCGGCGTTTTCCTTGCTGTCAAACGAGGTCAGCACGGAGCTTTGCAAGTAAAGCCCGTAGTTGTAGGACGGGTGGTCCAGCCAGTTCTTGACGCTGTTGGTCACGTCCACGCTCACCCATTGTTTGGCGGCAGTGATGGCGACGGGGTTGGGACTGGATGATACGGTAGCGGTGCTGTCAAAGCTAGTTTTAGTCACGCCGAGTTCGGTCCAGTCCGGCGAGGCGGACAGCACCTCGCGCACGTCCAAACTGCCGCCGGTACCGAGCGTGGACACCCAGACCTTAAGCGTGGCCTTCTGCACCATGCCGCTGGTGGTTCCCGTAGGCAAGTTGGACAGGTCGAAACGGAGCAAGCCCGCCGCGCCAGTTGTCGCTGGCGAGGGGGCAGCGGTCAGGTTGAGGGCAATGCCGTAGTTTGTCCCCGGCAAATTGGCGTTGAGGTAGGTGTCCGCCGTCAGCACGGCGGCAGCACCCGAGGCGAGTTGGGGCAGTGCCGCGCACAGGGCGGTGAGGATGGGTATGAAGTGATGTTGTTTATTGGTTTTCTTCATGATGATTCTCCAAGTGTTAAAAATGACGCTGGTTCGCAAGCTCCCGCTTGAATCTCAGAGCAAGCAGGAGCTTCAAAGGCCGCGTTCTCAAGCCGGAGCTCTGGTCGTTATACACAAGTGGTTGAAGCCCGTCATTCCGGCATGGACTGCCGGAATCCAGTCACAGGGAGGTGAATCTGCTGGTTGGTAAACACCTTGAATCAAACACTTACATAACGATGAGTTACCATCCATGGCACTGGATTCCTGCATCCCTGCTGGAATGACGGCACTACGGCTTGGCTGGACTTGTGTATAACAACGAGAGCCGGAGCTTGGGAACAAGCAAAACATGGGTGGGCCGGACTAAATGGCTTTCCGTCGGCTCAGTCCCAACAAAGGCAGTCCGAGCATCAGCAGCCCTAGACTCCCCGGCTCGGGTATGATTTCGGCAGACGTGGCAATCAGATCCAGCGCCCAGCCGCCGGCCCGTTGGGTGTCGGGGTCGTACCAAAACGGGGTCGGGGTGCCATCCGTAAAACCGCCCTGTACCGAGTAGGTGAAGTTGTCGGAACCCACCAGCACGGCACTGTTGAAGTAAGCATAGTCGTAGGAGGAATCGGCGTAGGGACTGGACATGACCAAGCTGGTGGGCAGGAAGCCTTGGTCGGTATTGTTGTAAACCGACAGCACCACATAGTACTCCCCGGCGGCGAGGGCTTGGGCGAAGCTCACATCATACTTGCCGCCCGTGCCGTCGCCGTAGCGGGTGATGATGTTCCAGTAGTCGTCCGCCTTGCCGTTGGCACCGTTGAACAAGGCCACCACTGGCACGAAACCGCCGGAGGGGATGGATGCCCCCGCGCCATTGGTTCCGCCGTCCGCGCCAAAAGTCTGGAAGGTGAAGGATTCAGTCTGGGTCAGCTTGAAGTGGACGACTTCATACTGGTCGTCTTGAGTGAAAGCCTCCCCGGTCAGGGACACGCCGCCGACAAACGGGGAGACGGTGGGCGTGTTGCCGATGATGGCCGAGGCTTGCATCATTCCGCCGTTGAAACTGAGCAACGCATCCCCCAATATCGTCTGTCCGTCTCCGGCGGGAAGGGTGACCATCGGCGAGGTGTTGACGATAGGCGAGGCTTGGGCAATGCCGGCCAAAATTGTCATTGTCCACACTGCGATGGGCAATGACCAAACACGAGTGTTGAATATCCTGACTGTCATGATTGTTCTCTCTAGTTCTATCAAAACTTGATTTGAAAATACAACGAGAAAATAATCATTCAATCAACAAATTGCAAATGACCAATTATTACCAATTATTACCAATTGTTACTTTTTTGGATGTAGGATAATGATTATTATGATTTTTATTTATTTTAGGGAGGGGTTATTGACTGACAAGGCAATGGGTAATGTGAAATCGCCCAAGCGCAGTGGCGGATGGCAATCAAATAAATGATTCTAAACAGGTTTTCTAGGTTTAGAGCGTCAAATCATCTGATTAGCAAGTTGTTTGAGCTAAGACTGAAAACGCCGTCATTTCGGCAGGGATGCCGAAATCCAGTGCCATGGACGGTATCGGGTTGGCTGCGTAAGTGTTTGATTAAGCGCTGTGAGTGAATCCAAGTTTCACGTCCATGTGACTGGATTCCTGCTTCCCGGCAGGAATGACGGGTTATACATCAACGTTTTGCCTCA
>CAIOOA010000068.1 GCA_903859815.1 uncultured Methylococcaceae bacterium
TTTTAAGTAAGCCGACAAAACCGTCCATTTGCTCGCCACTGTAAGCCATATCGTTAGCCATATATTTAGGGAAGTCAGCCAAAATTTAGGGGCGCGGATTGTACTACAGTTTCCATCAAATTTTTTATGAGAAAGCCGTGGTCATGTGCCCTAGTTACCGGGTAACCCAAGAAAGCGACCTATCCACAGGCGGACGGGTGCGATTGCTCAAGGCAGCGCTCAATGGCGAATTGGGCGACCAGCCTTTTGCCGACCCGGTGTTGGGTCGGGCGATGGACTTGTGTGTCAGTTGCAAAGGCTGCAAGCGCGAGTGTGAGAACTCGGTGGATATGGCACTTATCAAGGTCGAGTATTTGGCCCAACTCAACCAGGAAGATGGTTTGTCGTTGCGTACCCGGCTGTTCGCCCATCTGCCCATCTGGCTGTATCGTTGGCCTTATCTGCGAAAGCTGATTGAATGGCGCAATGGTTCCAAGCTATTGGTAAAAATGGGTGAAAAATTGCTTGGCATTGCTGCCAGTCGCCAATTGCCAGTCCCGGCAGCTATTGCATTTAAACTGCCCGAAGTTAGATTACCAACCCAAGCCAATAAACCGGTGGCCGACACAGAGTCGAGAATTGAGGTAGTACTATTTGTGGACACTTTCAGCCGATATTTTGACCCGGACATCGCTGAAGCCGCGCTCACTGTGTTGCAAGCAGGGGGGTATCGAGTCATTGTTGCGGAACCCGCGCAAGCTGACCGTCCTTTGTGCTGTGGTCGGACTTACCTCGCCCAAGGCATGGTTGCAGAGGCTAAAGCCGAAGCAAAACGCATGATAGCAGCCTTGCTGCCGCATGTTGAAGCCGGTCGGACTATCATCGGCTTGGAGCCTTCTTGCCTGTTGACCTTGCGGGACGAATACAAAGCCATGGGATTGGGCGAAGCTGCCGTCAAGCTTGCCGGACAAACGCTGTTATTCGAGGAATTCATCGCCCGTGAACAGACCGCCAAAACCTTGAACCTGAATCTAAAACCCGTGGATCAGCCTGTTTTGGTGCATGGACATTGCCACCAAAAGGCGGTGGGCGCAATGAAATCCATGCGCAAGGTGTTAAAACTGATTCCAACGCTAGAGTTTGAACTGATTGAATCCTCCTGCTGCGGCATGGCAGGGAGTTTTGGGGTGGAAGCGGAACATGTGGCGGTTTCATGGGAAATGGCAGGGCAAAGCTTATTGCCAAAACTCCGCGAGAATCCGAATAGTCAGGTGCTGAGCAATGGCTTTTCTTGCCGCCAGCAGATACGCGAAGGTGATGGCAGGTCTAGCCTTCATCTGGCTCAATTGTTCCGCGATGCGCTGGTTTGATAATCCATTGGAGACGACGATGAATCCTGATTCGGTGATTTTTTACTTGGGCGATGCCTTTCGCTGGTCTCTGATGGGTGACAATGATGGGGAGGAAAATGACGAGGACAGCATCATCAATGATTTGGAATACTATCTTGGCAATTACGAAGCCAACTGGGATGGGCAGGGAACAGCGACGGTATTGGAACATTGGGGATGGGAACACCTCAAGCAAGTCATTTGGGCCAGACGCAATTCCGCCAAAATCCGGGATGCTTGGGTGGAAGAACCGAATGAAAAGAACCTGAGTAGGGTGATCTGCCTGCCCAAGGAAACTGATGAAGAAAATGCTTGCTGGATTGTCAAGGCGGTGATGAAGGCCAAGGCAGCATAGCAATGCTGTTGAATTAAGAAATTGCTCGTCGTTCCGGCAGGGATTGCCGGAACCCAGAAGCCATGGAGGGCAAACTAGATTCACATCCCTGTGTTCTGGATACCGGCAATCCATGCCGGTATGACGGCTTATTTCAACAGGATTGCGGGGGAAGGCTGGGATGGGGGCGATCAATAAACAGCGAAGCCACTGATTTTACTCGCCCCCACCCTAACCCTCCCCCGATGGGGGAGGGAACTGTCGAGCTTAATTCAACAGTATTGCGACCCGCCCAAAAATCACCTCGATCACAATGCCGACCTTTGCATTTCGCAAACCGCAGATCGATCAGTTAGCTCCATTTTTGCCTTGCGTTGCGCCTGCATATAGAATCAGTTACTCACCGGCATCCGCACCCCCCGCCGCTTTACATTTCTCGCAGATTGGCTGAGCGGTTTGGGCCGCTGTCTTCAACACATTGGCAGAAGGCCCGTAAGTCGTGGGCTTGGGCGGCCTCGGCGGCGGCGGGGCATCTTTGCCGCCGGCCTTGTCGTCGGCTGCGGCCTTTGGCGCTTTCGGGGCTTCCGGGCTTGCTCCAGATCCGGACCCCGCCGACCCGCCGCTATTAATCAATACGGGTGTGCCGGAAATGGTCACGCCGGCCGGGCCGACGACGATGAAACCGCCGCCCGCCTTCAAGGTGACGCTCATCCCGGCTTCGATCACCACGTTCATTCCGGCCTTGAGGTGAATTTCTTGGCCTGCATCAACCCCAAGTTTCACGCCTATCTTTTGCTGCAAATCCATGCCCACTTTCAGAGAGACTGAGCCGTCCGTTTTTTCGTTGTGGTTGCCTTTGACAGTCGAATGCAAGCTCCCGCCGACTTCTTCCAACTGGTCGGCTTTGACGATCAAATGGCGCTCGTTGCCGACCCACTCATAGGAATCGCTCTTGACCCGGACATCCTGGTTCTTCTCGGCGTGGATGAAAATCTGTTCCCTGCCCTTTTTGTCGTCAAAGCGGATTTCATTGAAGCCGCCCCCGCCTTTGGTGGAGTTGCTCTTGGTGGTGGACAGGTTGGCGTTGTCGGGCAATTTGTAAGGCGGCATCTGGCTATTGTTGTAGACGCTGCCAGTGATCAGCGGGCGGTCGGGGTCGCCTTCGAGGAATTCGACGACGACTTCCTGACCAATGCGAGGAATCGCCATCATGCCCCAGTTCTTGCCCGCCCACGGCTGGGCGACCCTGATCCAGCACGAGCTGTTCTCGTCCATCTTGCCGTAGCGGTCCCAGTGGAACTGGACCTTCACCCGGCCATACTGGTCGGTGTAAATCTCCTCCCCGCTAGGGCCGACCACGACGGCGGTTTGCGGGCCGTACACCAAGGGCTTGGGCGTGACCCGGGCAGGGCGGTAGTTTTGCGTGGATTGCATCGCAGTGAAGGCGCATTGGAACATGTCGTCCTCCGACACCGGCGAGGCGGAGGCGATGTAGCTGTCCAGCCTCAGGCGGTAGGAGGCGGAGACGACCAGATATTCGCGGTTTTGGGCTTGGCTGCGGTGTTCGGTGAGTTTGAACAAGCGCCCCACGCCGAGCCCTCGCGCATTGCCATGGCCTTCGAAGCCTTCAAACTGGGCGCGGTGCTCTTCCATGCGGCTGCGGACCAGATGCTCGCCGACCCCCACTTCCACATACCGGCCGGGATAGTCGAACACTTCATAGCCCGCATGGGTGTGCGGCATGGTCATGGCGGATTTGACCAGCAAATCGGCCTTGGGCTTTTTGAAGTCGTAGTCGGTGATGACATGGGCGCCGGGCTGGATGCCGTGCGAATAAGTCCATTCGTGGATGTGGTCGGTGCGGGTCTTGTCAGTGTCGCCCCGGTTCGGGTGGTAGGGGATGGTCTCATAACCGGGGAATTTGTCGTGGGCCGACGGCGAGTCGGCCAACAACAGATGGTGCTTGCCGTTCTCGTGGGTGAAGTAGTAATAAATCCCTTCCTCTTCCATCAGCCGGCAGGCAAAATCCAAATCGGTCTCGCGGTACTGGACGCAGTATTCGCGCACGGCGTAACTGCCGCTCAGCTTGTCCTGGAGGTCGCTGAAGCCCTGGTCGCGGAACACTTGCTTGATGATGTCCGGCACGTTCTTCTGCTGGAAGATGCGGCAGTTGGCGGCACGGCTCAAAAACCACAGCCACGGGCGCAGCGTGGCGCGGTAGACGGAGAAGCCGTCGGCCAACTCGTACTGGCCGAAGCGGGCGACATAGCCGTTGAAATAGCGCCATTGACTATCCAGCAATTGGACGCCGATGGTGATGTTCTCGCCCAGCAGCTTGTCCGGGTCAATGGCGGCGTTTTCGCTGAGCATTTCCAGTTCGTACTCGAACAACGCGCCTAGCTTTTCCGAGCCCTGCATTCGGTAAAACAACAAAACATCTTCGCCCAGCGGGGTGGCAACTTGGATCGGGCGGCCTTTCTGTGAAATGGACATGGTCAAACGCTCCTTTTTTGACGGATTTTAACGCTGATTAAGGCGAGAAGAAACTCTTAGCAAGATGGTAATATTACCGAGAATGTTGTCATGCCAGGGTCAGACGTATCTCTTTAACATTGCGCCCGACATTCCGGCTTGCTGCCCGATTCCCCAAAGACTGAGCCTTGCGGCTTGGAAGCTCCAGCTTCCCGAGACACAACAAGCTGGAGCTTGCCAGCAATTGGTTCTCAAGCAGAGGAGCTTGGGAGCCAGCCAAATAAAAGTTTGCCCGTCGAACTTTTCATCCCTTTAACCTCGGATGGAGCGTCAAAGCTTGCTTTGTCAATAAGCAAACCCTCGCCTTTTAAGTCTTTAGTCAAAGCAAACTTTGACGCTCCCGTCATGCAACAATTAAGCAACTTTTGCCGATTGAGGTTGTGGGAGAAAAGCTTACAGTCTTACCTAACAACATTGAACCTGCATCTACCGTTATTTCACTAAGATCGTCAACGTTTTCCAGAATAAATCCATCATCGCCATGTCTTCGCTGGGAGTGTCTTTATCAAGCTGGGTGATGAAGACCAAGCCAGCATCTTTAGCTCCGTAACACAGGACATTACGCTGATATTCGTCTTTCCGATACTTGGAAACCACAAGCTTTCCCGTCACCGTATGGCCTTCTGCAAGTTGCTTGGAAACGTCCTTTTTTGTGATAGTGTAGCCGTAATGAACTTCCTCTTTCGTCAATTCCATAACGACCATGTCGATCAAACCGCATGGATTCAATTCCTTATATTCTTGGATCATCAACATCGTACCCGAAGGCGTTGCCATGATGGTCTGGTAAACCCCGTCACCAAGATCGATCTTTGAAGGCGTAAAATCGCTCGGATGGTTGAAAGAAAACATCTCGGTCTTGAAAGTTGCAATGTCTTTCTTTTCCAGCTTGACCTGAACCTTTTGACCGTTTTGAAGCGTGGCCGTTGTCAATTCGCCAATATCCAGTTCATAGGGTTTGCCATCAATTGTCAGTAGGTAATTGCCAGCAAGCACAAGACTTCCCCACAAACCGAGAGCCATTATCAAGAATAATCTCATCTATTCCTCCATCTGTTTACGTATTTGACCTTACATTAGTATACCTGATTGCCCATGCCGTAATGCTCATAGCATCCTTAATGTTACGCCACAAGGGAACAAGACAAAGGACGAAAACCTGATTGAGGAAACCGGCTTCGACGGGCGGGTGCAACGTTATCATTACGGCCCGGCAGGACGCTTGCTCAACTAACAAGCCGGGGTGCAATGCGGCGCCAACCCGCTCATCAACCACCGCTATGCCTACGACACCGCCGCAGGCTCGCCGCATAAGCCACCCCGTCCGTCTCTAGTGTGCCAAGGCTTTGCAATCCTGCGTTTTATTGTCAGAATTTGTCGCAAAGCTTACATTACAAAAAGTGATTTTGTCGGTATCAGCCGATGTCAAAACTTTTCTAAGTAGGCTGTAAGTTTCTGTTTGTAAGCCTTATTTTAACTGTGTCGGCGATGGCACACGGGTTGCAACATCTTTTGAAACGTCTCAAGCTGTGTCTTAGTTGCCACACGGAAGCGTTCAAGCATGAATGGAGGCTGACGAGTGACTATAAGGAACGATGCCGAAACTTGGCGCACCAAACCCACACCCCGGAGAATGCTATGCCCGAAGTGATGATAAGCAAAGACCAGAAGGACAGGCTGATTTTTTACGTGCCCAAGAAAGACTTGGAAGAAACCATCGAATCCTTGGAATTTGACACCCCGGAAAAATGGGGCGGGGAAGTCGTATTGGGGGACGGGCAGAAGTTTTTTCTGGAACCGATAGCCCAACCGAAATTGCCGATTACTCTGAGGGCCAAGCGGGCCGGTGGCGGGGATTGACCCGGAGGGTAAAACTCAATATTAAAAGAGGTGGATATGACCGAAAACGTTCTTACCCGTGAAATAGCCTTGCGCATCGGCCTTGCCGCCCGTGCGCTGCCCGATGTCAGCGCCAAACACCTTTTGGATGTGTTGCTGGAAAAACTGGGTTCCCCGTTGACAGCGGAAAAACTCAGCCATGTCACCGTGACGCAATTGAAGTCGGGCCTAGGCAGCCCGGATGGTGAGGAAGACACCGAACATTTGGATGTGGTGGCAATCCCCAATTATAAGGAAGCCGTGCGCATTCTATGGGGCGAGGCAGTCGATACCGACTTGCCCCAGCCTTCAGCCTATGCGGAGGGTGACATGCCGGGTTCGATCCGGGTGGCAATTGCCTCCAATGCCGCCGAGCGCATGGACGGGCATTTCGGCTCTTGTCTGCGTTTTCTGGTTTATCAAATCAGCAAAGACGAGTTGCGGCTGATCGATGTCCGCTCCGCATTGGAGGCGGAGGATGCGGAGGATCGTAATGCGTTCCGTGCCGATTTAATCAAAGATTGCCAAGTCTTGTATGTGGTCTCGATTGGCGGGCCGGCGGCAGCCAAGGTGATCCGGGCCGGGATTTATCCGATGAAATTGGCGGAGGAATCTGAAGCGCGTGAGGTGCTGGCCAAACTGCAAACCATTTTGGCGGGTCACCCGCCGCCTTGGCTGGCAAAAATCATCGGGGTGTCTGCCCGTGAGCGAGTCCGTTTCGACTCGGAATATGTCGCGGAGGAAGAAGTCGAATGATTAGCCCTGAAACCATTGATGCCATCGCGTCGAAATTTGAGGCTGGTGGCTTGTCCAGCGAAAGTTTGGCGGAATTGAGGTCGGCTTTTCCGAAAATCCATTTCACCCATTGCATGGACGATGATGTGGGCAGTTACGATGCTTATGCCAATCGTCCCGGTTATAATATTTATCTGGTTGACGGGCGCGAGCATTGCATGAAATTCACCTCAGACATCAACCATGCGACTGGCTTGGTTTTGGCGGAGGTGATTGACGATGATTAACCCGGAGATTGCATCACACGCATCTGAGGCAGTCTTGACTGTCCGCTTCAACGGCCACCAACTGGGCAGGATCTGCAAGGAAACGCTTGCCAATTCTGATGATGCCTTGGTGGAGCGTATCCAGCAAGCCTATCCTGACTTTCCCTTGCATTTGGCTAGGGTAGGGCATGAATGGTATCGTCTGGGCGGGGTCATCAAACCCGATGGCAGCCGCATTGCCAACGATTTGAACGAATGGGCGGAACGAACCTACATTGAATGTGGTCATAATTTTCATACTTTGCTGGACTATTGCGAAGAGGAAAGTTTCCTAGGCACTCGCCACAAGGGTGTGACCTTGTATCTAGTGGCGCGGACGGGGTCGCGTGCCGAGGATTTCGTACAGATTGAAGTGGACCGCACCCAAGAAGTCGCCGACCGCTATCTGATTGATGTTGATCAACCGCCCGACGATTTGGAAGAATTGATCGATCCGTTGAACCCGTTGAGTGCCGAACCGTTTGCCGTCGGTGTTTCGCGTTACACTTATAGGCGCAAGACCGAAGTGGCCTTGTTCATGAACGAATTGGGGCGGCATCGGGTGGATCGCCATCCGGCGCAACGGTTCATGGATGATTGGAATGCCAGTAGCGCGGGCCAAGACGGTATTTTTTGCCGTTACTGGAGTGTGCGTTTGAACCAGCACAAGGGCAGACACGGCGAGCAGATCATGAACGTCGATGTGGTGAGAAACCAGAAGCGTGACGTGCCTAGGCTGGAAAGCCCCGAAGCCAAGAAAGGCAAGGCGCTTGCCACCTTGATTAGCCGTTTCGACATTCAGGCCGGTTACCCTTTCGCGTGGTTTTTTTACATGGTGAAAGGCCAGGTTTCGCCTCATGTTGGCGAATCGGTGCATAGGGATTTGATGAAGGATTATGATTACCTGCCGGAACGCGACGCGACCGTGTTGAAACGATGGGTCGCCAGGCCGTATTTACTGTAAGTTTGCAAAGCGTGGAGCGTCAAAGCTTGCTTTGACATTCGTGGAGCGTCAAAGCTTGCATTGACATTGGAGTCAGAATGTAAAGATTTGTTTTTTTGTCAAAGCAAGCTTTGACGCTCCGAAGACAAGTCAAAGCAAGCTTTGAGGCTCCGAAGACAAGTCAAAGCAAGCTTTGACGCTCCGAAGACAAGTCAAAGCAAGCTTTGACGCTCCGAAGACAAGCTTTGACGCTTCGAATAAATGAATATCTCATGGGTCTATGAGAATTGGGACTTGTATGTCCCGGTTTTGTTATTTGCCCCATGATACCGATTGCAATCCACTAGCACTTTCCAATCTTCTTAAGCGAATGAAATTCTATGAAAACCGAAGATAAAATCCGTCTACAAATCGAATCCAATCCGGTATTGCTGTATATGAAAGGCACTCCGGCCAAACCAGAATGTGGCTTCTCCGCCAAGGCAGTCGCTGTATTGCAATCCACCGGCATACCCTTTACCTATTTTAATGTATTGGAAAA
>CAIOOA010000069.1 GCA_903859815.1 uncultured Methylococcaceae bacterium
ACCGCCTTTGACGGCAAACCGGGCGGACGCTGTGCGGTGGTATTGGACGAGGGCTTGCTGTTTCGTACCAACGAGAGCGCCTTTGTCGAAACTAAGCGCAAACTGCTGGATGAATGCGAGTTGTGGTGCATTGTCAGCCTACCGGGAGGGGTGTTTTCCACCGCTGGCGCGGGTGTGAAAACGAATTTGCTGTTCTTCACCAAAGGCAAAAAAACTGAACGGATTTGGTACTACGACCTTTCCCAAGTCAAAATGGGCAAGAAATCACCGATGACCTTGGCCCATTTCGGTTGGGGGCCGAATGGCGAGATTCTGGACGATAGGGCTTTGCCGACTTCGCTGGTAATGGATTGGCGCGAACAGGAGGGCAACGCGGACAAGCCTTTCCCTAGTTTTGCCAAAATGCTGGCTCAACGCGGCACACCCCAAGGGGAAAGCGATTTTTCTTGGACAGTCGATTTTTCCGACCGACGCGCAAAAGCCCACGAGGACATGGCCCCGCATTTGGAAGAAGTTGAGAAGCGAAAAATCGAGGCTGTTTCGCTAAAAGAGGAACTTGCGAAGCTGAAAAAGGCCAAGGCATCCGAGGAGGAAATCTCCAAATGCCGCCTAACCCTCGATGCTATCGAAAGGGCAGGACGCGAAGCCCAATCCAAGGCCGATGCGATTGACGCGGCAAGCTACGATTTGAAGGCGGTCAACCCACGCGCCCGTGTGGAGCGGGACACTCGGACGACTGAGGAAGTCCTTGAGTCCATTGCCGCACATGGGCGGACGGTGGAGGGAGCGCTTACTAGGCTCAAGCAACTGATGGCTGAGGCGCAAGAGGAAAGCTAAATTTTGGGGAAGCAGAGTCCGGGTGACTGATAGGTCAAAGAAACGGTTTAGCCTCCCGTTCAAAGTGAGATATGAGTTCACTTAATGTAACGGGACCAATCTGACAGAAATCAGCGTGTAGGCCACTTTTGAGGTGGTAAATGGGATAGAGTCCCTGTTGTTCATAATGATTAAACTACGACGTGACCCCAACAAAAAAGGCTTGCCGTCGATTGACTGCAAGCCTTTGAAATTTTTGGTGCCCAGGGGCGGAATCGAACCACCGACACGGGGATTTTCAGTATTCAAGACATGAGTTCCCATTTCTTCCCATAAGTTCATAATAACTTGATATATATAACAAAGATGGCATTTAATTGCTGAGCCAAATTCCCTATTGTTCCCTTAAATTCTGGCTTTTTCTTGTCCCAATTACACCAAAATTACACAGACTTTTCGCTGAAGGAATGCAGAAGTATGGTGCAGAATGGAATGTGGAAACTGGCAACGTGCCAATTCTGGCATTGCACGATATTGGCAGACTTTAAGCAGGTCATCGGATAGTCCACCGCCTGTTGCGACATCACCCGTGATGTGATATTTCTATGTCCTATGAGATATGTCTTGGATACCGATGTCATTGTTGCCGCCATGCGCAGCCCCTTGGGCGCTTCGGCGGCATTGCTGCTGGCCGCGTTGGATCAGCATTTTGCCTTGTTCGGCATTGAAGTTTTGCTACCGCGTGACGCACTGAGGAGGTTATTTTAATGAGCAACACCAGCACCTATCCGCTACGTTTGCCAAGTTCGGTCAAGTCTGCCGCCGAGAAACTTGCCAAGGAGGAGGGCATCAGCCTGAACCAGTTCGTCGCAACCGCCGTCGCTGAAAAGCTGTCGGCGATGAGCACGGCAGTGTTTTTTGCTGAAAGGAGGGAACGCGCCGACTTCGAGGCGTTCCGGGCCATTTTGACCCGGCAAGGAGGCGAGCCGCCGAAGGATGGGGACGAGCCTCTGGCTTCTTAGTATCTACAGCCATCCTCACGAGGAGGGCTGATTTTGCAAGTCTGGCCTTTTTTCGCTGTAGGCAAGGATACTTAACACTTTTCAATTCGCGATGCGTTCGGTTATATAAGGTGCTTAATCTCAGAATGTCTAAACAAGGGTACTGCCAAAACTGCCAAAGGAATTATAACGGCACTATTGGCATGATCTGAAAAGCGGTATTTTGCCGCTGCTTGAGACTGACATTAAACTTCAGTCTGCTCCGAAATCTCCATGGCATCGTCAACTTCTAGGCCGAGATACCGCACCGTGCTTTCAAGCCTGGTATGCCCGAGCAGCAATCAACAGTGGAAAAGAACCCCATTGTCATGTTCCATATCAAGTTCGCACAAAGAAATCCTATGGCGCTCCCAGTAACATGCTGGACAAAATGTGAAGTTATGCTATTTTGTGTACACAATCATGTTATCAATTTGGAAACCTCCATGACACAACGCATTGGTGTGCGTGAGCTACGCGAAAAGCTCTCATCATTTCTCGAAACGAGTGAACCCATTGAAGTGACTAGGCATGGCCAGACCATCGGGTTTTTCATCCCCATTCCCAAGCGACCGGGGCAGGCCGAGCGTGAGGCTCTTTTGGAAGCGGGAAAAAAAATGGACGAGGAGTTAATCCGTCTGGGTCTCAGGGAAGACGATTTGCTAGAAGAGTTCAAACACTGGCGTCATCAGCGAAACCATGCAGAATAAGCGATTAGTCATTGACGCGACTTGGACAACGGCTACCGTCGAAATTTATCTAGCGGATGCTTGAATTATCGGAAGCAACCGTTTTGGCCCAACGGAATGCATGGCACAATAGCCTCATCATCAGCAATGCGACCCCACTATGGCAAGAGAATATAACAACCCTGAAATCCCCGATCTGCACGATTCGCTGGAATTGTTGACAGTCGACAAGCTCAAGGAACTGCTGAACCTATTGCCAAGCGAGAGCAAGGTCACCCGCAAGGCGGATTTGATTGCAGCCGTCGAACACGGCCTCAGTGGTGAAAAGCTAAAGGCACTGTGGGAAAAACTGGACGAAACACAAAAGCTGGCCATCGCAGAGACGATCTATTCTACCGATGGCTATTTCAACGCATCCCGCTTCAAAGTCAAATACGGTGTCTTGCCGTTGTTTGAAAACAAGAAAGAAGGCAGAGGCTATGGGGCAACACCCACTGTGCTGCGCTTGTTCATTCATCCAGTGAGCACCTACGGTAGCGCGGCCAGCGGCTACGTTCCAGAAGATTTAAAGCGGCGCTTGGCCAGCCTTGTCAAAAAGCCCA
Source organism: uncultured Methylococcaceae bacterium (assembly GCA_903859815.1). Taxonomy (GTDB): domain Bacteria; phylum Pseudomonadota; class Gammaproteobacteria; order Methylococcales; family Methylococcaceae; genus Methylumidiphilus. The sequence goes on from CAIOOA010000069.1 coordinate 3,148, forward strand.
CAGCCTCGCCACTGCCCTTGGTCGATGAATTGCCTGATTATGTTGAGATGGAAGACGAGGAACACGAGTGGCAGGAGGACGACCCAGGCATCACTCTTATAGACCTCGGTGGGGTCAACACAATGCCCGCCCAATCGCCCAAGGTCAATGTCAGCACCGTCGAAATCCCTTTGATTCGGCGAGACACCGAAGCTGACGCACTCGCCGAACTGACGATCATGCTGCGCCTGATCGACCAAGGCAAACTTGCCGTCAGCGACAAGACCTATCTGCCCGGTGCTGTGGCCTTGCGTGAACTTGGCAATAGGCTCAATCGAGGTGATTTTTACCCGCCCGAAGCGATTTCTCCTGACGGGGATGATCCTATTGGCCCAATCAAGGCGTTTGCCTGGCCGCTGTTGTTGCAAACGGCGGGCTTGGCGGAACTGCATGGCAAGAAGCTCGCCCTCACCAAGACGGGCCGCGCCGCCCTAGGCAAGCCAGCCGCCGAAACCCTGCGGGGTATTTGGCAACGCTGGATGAAGGGCAAGCAATTCGACGAATTCAACCGGATTGATGCCATCAAAGGCCAAACAGGGAAGGGCAAGCGTTCCATGACCTCCGCCGCAGGCCGTCGAGCGGTAATCGAAGCCTCCCTAAAACAATGCCCGCCGGGTGCTTGGGTCAACTTCGAAGGTTTTTCCCGCTACATGAAGGCCAATGGACATGATTTCGAAATCACCCGCGAACCATGGGATCTGTACATTGCCCATGTCGAATACGGCAGCTTGGGGCATTGGGGATTTAACGATTGGCATATCTTGCAGAAACGTTATCTGGCTTGCCTGTTGTTCGAGTATGCCGCCACGTTGGGACTAATCGATGTCGCGTATGTCGAGCCTTGGGAAGTGGAATGGGATTTTGGCCAATTGTGGGGCGTGGACGAACTCGATTTTCTCAGTCGCTATGACGGCTTGATGTACTTCCGCCTCAACCCGTTGGGGGCTTATTGCCTAGGGCTTGCAGATACCTACCAGCCCAGCCGTCCGCAAACAAAGACCGTCCTACAAGTGCTGCCCAGTTTGTATGTCAGCGTCGTGTCGGGAAGCCCGACAATGGAGGAAGGCTTATTCCTAGACACGTGGGCGGAACGAAACTCGGAAACCCTGTGGCGGCTGGATCGCGGCAAAATGCTCGAAGCCGTCGAACGGGGGCAACGGATTGCCGAACTGCGCGACTTTTTAACCGCCCGCGACGAGCAAGGCTTGCCGGAAACGGTTGAAGGCTTTCTTGCCCAAACCATCCGACAGGCAAACGCCCTGAAAAACACCGGGTCAGTGCT
>CAIOOA010000070.1 GCA_903859815.1 uncultured Methylococcaceae bacterium
GACGGTTAATTTATTGACCCAAATTCAAAACCAATTGCTCAAGCTAAGCCCTAAAGATGACAGGCAACGCTGGTGGCAAACCAAGGCATTGGACGCAGGAGACAATCTCATTGAGGAACAATGGCTCATAGCCGAGCAAGCCAAATCCCCCGTGCCTACGCCATTCCTCATTTTCTTGGCGGTCTGGCTTATCATATTATTCAGTAGCTTTAGCCTGTTTTCGCCCCCTTACAAGGCAGTCCATATCATCCTTATCTTCTGCGCTATTTCCGTTGCCAGTTCACTGTTTCTGATTTTGGAATTGAACAAACCCTCCAGCGGCTTGTTGAAGGTATCAAGCGAACCCTTGCGCAAGGTTCTATTTTTGCTTGACCAATGATCTTTTCCATGTTCTGCGTCACAGCCATTATGTTAAGGATGTTTCCGTTCGCCCTAAGCCTGCCGAAGGGTGAACGAAAAATCCCAACCATTTGGCAGTTAAGCCGTTCATGGTTCGACAGGCTCACCACGAACGGCTTAACTTAATAGCAGTGTAGCTCCGACCTAGGAACGAAGAAGCTTCAGGGGGCTTTTCTCACCTCACCAACGTGACTGGGTTTTTTTGAACCCCGTCATCCACTTTTCGTAAAATCCAATAGCCATCAAACCAGATACGGTCAGGGTTAAAAAGCCACGACTGGCATTGCTCACTTTAGTCTCTCCCAACTAGACCGTCACAACCATTTTTAAATACTGGGAATCACCCATTCTTGGAGTGCAAGGCTTGCCTTGCTGGTATTGGCAAGCCGTTGGAAGCATCGAAAGCCTAGCTTTGCACTCCGTCCGCAATTATCTTAATGCCCATTAAGGGATATTGCGAGAAGAATCACAAAAGTATTTTAAAACGAGAATAGTTTCGAGAATGATACCAGCCTTTTATATATAGACATATCAGTTTTAGTGCCTTACACTTTATTAATGACTTTGTAATATAATAACCATAAGGTAATGCGCTGATATGAACTCTTCACATCAAATTATATACTCAGAATACCCATTACTGATGAGTTTCGATAACCCATTAAAGGAGACAGTACTTTTCTAGTATGAAATATCGAATCTGATGATGTTTGCCAATACTAATAAGCTTAGCACATCATGAAGCATTATCTATTGCTTGGGCTACTGTTGCCAGTTGTCTCTCTGGCGGACGATTCGGAAAAAATTGCAAAGAAACTTGCCAATCCGATTGCAGACTTGCTTAATATCCCATTCCAATTTAATTTTGATAACAATGCCAGCAGATATACAGATGAATTCGGCAACCGGAAGAGCGGCAGACGTTTTCAACTGAATATTCAACCAGTGGTGCCGATAGTGTTGAATGACGATTGGAATATCATTTCACAATCAAATATCCCGATCATCGACCAGCACGATATCCGATCCCAATCAGGCACTCAGTCCGGTTTGGGCGATATTTCGCAGAATCTGTTTCTCTCTCCCTCCATGGCAACGGAGTCTGGAGTGATTTGGGGCATTGGTTCCGCATTCCAGCTACCGACGGGAACAGACGCACTCACCAGCTCACGAAAATGGAGCATGGGCCCTGGGGCCGTCGTTGCTCAAGAGAAAGGCCATTGGTTCTACGGTCTATTGGTCAATCATGTATGGTCATTTGCGGGAAGTTCGCGCGGCAAAGATGTCAGCGCTACTTACCTACAACCTTTCGTCTCCTATATCACCTCGAATGCCTGGACGTTTACTTTGGTAAGCGAGGCAAGCTACGATTGGACAAACCGAAGCTGGACTGCCCCGGTCGATCTGGTTGGGGTCAAAGTATTGGAGTTCGGTTCTAAAAAGATCAGCGTTGGGGGAGGAATTCGCTATTGGGCAGCAAGCCCGGAGTCAGGCCCTGCGGACTGGGGTGGGCGCGTGACTGTCACTTGGATTTATTCGAAATAAGGATGCGAAGACGTTGATTTCATTCGCCCCACACCAGCCATAATCCCTCCCCCCAAGGGGGGAGGGACTTGTGAGGGTCTTCCGGCTTAAGTTAATGGCTTGAACTTTGGGGTTTTGGAACCCGCTTCAAAGTTTCCTAGCTTATTCCTCTTCCTCTTTCAGCTTGAACCCACCAGACAACTGCTGTTGGACATTGTGCGGCACAGCGGCGTAGTGGCTTAATTCGATGGTGTAATGACCGCGACCGCTGGTGAGGGAGTTGAGGCGTGACTGGTAGTCAGCTAATTCACCCAACGGCACTTTGCCGGTGATGACCAAGCGACCATGGCCCTTGGAATCGGTTCCGGTGATTTGCCCCCGCTTGGAGGACAGGTCGCCGGTAATGTCGCCCATGGCCGAATCGGGAGCGATAATCTCAATGTCGACAATAGGTTCCAACACGATGGGCTTGGCGGCGCGGATGGCGTCGATGACAGCTTTTTTGCCAGCCATGACGAAAGCAATTTCCTTGCTATCCACCGGATGAGTCTTGCCATCATAAACAATGACTTTAATATCGTTAACGGGGAAACCCGCCACCACGCCTTCTTCCAAGGCTTGGCGCACACCTTTCTCGACTGCCGGTATCAAACTACCGGGAATCGTGCCGCCTTTGACGGCATCTTCAAATACAAATCCTTCGCCGCGCTCCAGCGGTTCAACGCGCAGGTAAACCTCGCCGAACTGCCCTGCCCCGCCAGTTTGTTTCTTGTGCCGATGATGGCCTTCCGCATTTTGGGTGATGGTTTCACTATAGGGGATCAACGGGGTGTTGGTGTTGACTTCCAGCTTGTATTGGCTGGCCATCTTGTCCAGTTTGGTCTTTAGATGGTTATCACCCAAGCCACGGATGACGGTTTCGTTGGTGGAAGGGCGACGTTCAACGATGAAGGTCGGGTCTTCCAAAGCCAGTTTTTCCAAGATGTCGAACAAGCGCTGTTCGTCCCCTTTGCGCTTGGTTTCCACCGCCAAGCCAGACATGGGATGCGGGAAGCTGAGGGGCTTCAGATGGATATGGTCTTCGTCATGGGAATCATGCAGCACACAGTCGAACTCGATGTCTTCGACCTTGGCAACCGCGCCGATGTCGCCCGGGACCAGTGTTTCCATTTCCTCAAACTCCTTGCCTTGCAAGCAATAAAGATGGGCAACTTTGAATGGTCGTTTGCCATCGCCGACAAATAGCTGGGCATCCTTTCTCATCGTCCCCTGATGCACCCTGAACACGCCGACTTTTCCCATGTAAGGGTCGGAGACAACTTTGAACACATGGGCCAATACATGCTGATCCGGGTCTGGTTCGGCATGGAAGGCTTCCGTCGGGCCACTGGGTTCGCCCTTGTAGAAGGGCGGAGCATTGCCTTCAGTGGGGTTGGGGGCGAGCGTGGCAATCACATGCAACAATTCACGGATTCCTGCACCTGTACGGGCAGAGGTGAACAATATCGGGGCCAAACCGGCGCGCAAAGCGCTTTCAAACGGGTTGTGAATTTCGTTGAGTTTGGGCTCCTCGCCTTCTTCCAAGTATTTTTCCAACAACACCATGTCTTCCTCGACAATCCGTTCGATCAGTTCACTATGCGCCTTGGAGACGGAACCGAAGTCGGAGTCGCCGCTGTCATGTTCCAACACTTCGACCACGTCCTGCGCCCCATGAGCCGGCAGATCAAGCACGATGCCACGGAAGCGGCTGCGCACTTCGTCCAACAAACCGGGTAAATCGACATTTTCCGCATCGATCTTGTTGATGACGATCATCGTGCAAAGCTGGCGCTCCTTCGCCCAGCGCATCATGCGCTCGGTCATCAATTCGATGCCGGTTTGCGCATTGATGACGACCAAGACGGTTTCGACTGCCGCCAATGCGGCGATGGCTTGACCGGCAAAATCAGGATACCCCGGCGTGTCCAACAAATGAACCCGAGTATTTTCATATTCAAAATGAGTGATGGCGCTGTAAAGAGAGTGACCATCGGCTTTTTCCTGAGCGTCAAAGTCGCAAACAGTGTTGCCTTTCTCCACCGCGCCTTTATTCTTGATTGCGCCGGCAGCGTGGAGAAGGGATTCCGCCAAGGTGGTTTTACCGGCTGCGCCGTGACCGACTAAGGCGATGGTGCGTAATGATTGGGTATTGTAAGTGGGCATATGCCTTTCTCTAAATTCTGTTTTGGTAAGCTGCCTATTTTACGCGGTAAGACTGCCTTCTGCGACTATTGATAGGCAATTTGGCTGGCTAAAAATACAAAAAGGGTCAAAATGGCGATTTTGCGGCTTTACGGAATTTTCCCGACACTTCACCCGATAGGGAAATATTGTCCGGGTTTAACACCATCACAGGGGCTCCGGGCTTCAGATTGAATTTGTCCAATTCCGCCCAAATGACGTTGGGGCTAGTCGTCAACTCAAAGAAATAGCGCTTGTTGGTCAGGTCAACAACGGTGCGGTATTCGGTGTTGTAGATTCCGAAACCTTTATAAGGTGCGCCAAATGGCACCGATACATTGCGGGCAATGGCCAATGCGCCGGACACTGCCTCACGCTCATTCTTAGGCTTGGGCAGTAATGCCAAAAAATAAGCGGCCCGCTGAAAACGGTCACTCGGGTTGACGTTCCCAGGTAAAGGCATGGTGCTGCTGGGTTTGGAAAAATCCTGCTGTTTCAACAATGCCAATTGCTGGTCATAGGGAGGATCGTTGGTCATGACCTTGAATTCACGTCCATGGTGAATCAGCGGCTTGCCATCGACATACTCGATGATGGCAGAGTCGCCGCTGGCATCTTCGATGGCGAGGTGAACGGTGGTTTTAGTGCCTCTGGCTTCAGTCATGACAATTTGAACATTCTCCAGCAAAGCCAGTGCCTCGGGGACAGTGGCCGCTTTGTCCAATAGAAACTGCCCCCAAAGCCCGGCATGAATACCCGGTTTGCTTAGGTTCCGTGGCCCAAAGTCGGCTGCGTTTAAGAATAGCATGTGAACCGCCAAGCCTTTCTCGTTAAACCCGTCAGCCGTGCCTACCCCATAGACCGTAGTGACCAAGCTGCCGAATTGGCTAGACCAAACATGAGGATTTTCGCTAATAACCCTTTCTGTGCCTAGCAATCCGCCATCGCGCTTTACACCACGGGGAAATACGGTCAATACGGGCTCGGTCGATTCCGGCCAATCCATGGTTCGGCTGACCACGACCGCCAGATCATTGTCATTCCACAGGATTCTGGAACAGGCACTGGCTTGCTGCGGTAATGCAATACCCAACGAGACGGTTGTCATTGCGATCCAAACGGCTGCTCTAAAGGATTTGAATGTCATGTTGTTATTCCAAAGCTTAGCGGGTGTTGATGAAAGGCTGAAATATCGCAAGGATGTCAATACGGGGAGCACCTAAGCTTTGTTGATGCTCCGTGGGAACTACGTCCAAACCATCACATCCGGGTAATAAAACGCATCGGCCTGTGCCAGCTTGCTTTGACATCCGCCATGAACACCCGGCAAGGCGTGCCTTTTATTTGATTACGGAGGAAGCTTGCTATATTTAAGCAGATGAAATTATGACTGTCACTGGTTCCAGTCATCGCATAGATCTGACCGGCGACATATTCATGCTTGACCGGGCTTGCCTCTTCCAAGTCAAGATATTCCTCGTGGGAGAGATGGGGGATGATTGCTGGTACGGCGTTCATGGTTTGTCAACCTGATTGAAAGGTACTTTTCCTTTTATGCCAACATCTTGGAGTTCTTAGGATTGCGGAAAACCAGAGGTTTGACATTCCCGGATTCAGAGTCATTCCTCGCCTTGAAAATGGCTTCGTATACCCGCTCACGGTCAGGCGACAGGCTGCAAGCCGGGTCGGTGTTATGCATGTCTCCAGTCAGCAAGTAAGCTTGACAGTGGCATCCGCCAAAGTCCTTAGTCTTTTCCGGGCAGGACCGGCAGGGTTCTTTCATCCATTCATAACCACGGAAATGGTTGAAGGCTTCGGAGTGATGCCATATATCATAAATGCTCATGTCTTTGACATTTGGGCAAACAAGCCCTGGCAACTCGCGTGCGGAATGGCAAGGCAGGGCAGCGCCGTCGGGGGCGATGGTAAGGAAAGTGGTGCCCCAACCATTCATGCAGGCTTTCGGACGGTCTTCGTAAAAGTCAGGCACTACATAATAGATTTTCATCTTGCCTTTGACGGTCTCTTTATAAGCTTGAGTAATCGCTTCTGCTTCCTCGAATTGTTCTTTGGTTGGCAACAGTTGGTCGCGGTTCAAATGCGCCCAACCATAATATTGTGTGTTCGCCACTTCCAAGTAATCAGCTCCCAGTTCCGTCGCCATTTCCAAAATTTCCCGAATTTGGTGGATGTTTTTTCGGTGTACGACGACACATAGGACCATCGGATAACCGTGTTTTTTCACCAAACGGGCGACTTCCTTTTTGTGTTCAAAGGATTCGGTACCGGCCAGTTCATCGTTAAGCGTCTTTTCCGGGGATTGGATGCTGACTTGTATGTGATCCAACCCGGCTTCTTTCAGTTCGACAATCTTGGCTTCGGTCATGCCGTAACCGGACGTGATCAAATTACTGAAATAGCCGAGTTGTCGGGCATGCTTTACCAACACGGGCAAATCTTGGCGGGTGAGTGGCTCGCCTCCGGAAAAGCCCAATTGCACCGCTCCCATGGCCCTAGCCTCAGTGAGTACCCGCAACCAATCTTCCGTGCCAAGCTCGTTTTTGATGCTGGCAAAGTCTATCGGGTTGGCGCAATATGGGCATTGCAACGGGCAACTGTAGGTCAGTTCTGCCAGTAGCCAACGGGGGGGAGTGATAGTTTGGTTAACTGATCCAGCCATTTTCAATTGCGACCTCTAAGAAGCCATAAATGTCGTTTTTCAATCCAGTCTGGTTAAACTTTGCTTCTAATTCGACCAGTATCTGTTCCGCATTATGTTCACCATCACACAATTTTAATATTTCGGTGGACGGGACATTCAGTTCAACAATGCCCTCGGGATAGAGGATGACATGTTTTTTTTGGGTCTCTTCCCATTGCAAGCGGAGAGCGGGGGAAAAGTTTAGGATTTTGGTCGGGTCAAGAGCCATGTTGACACTCTCATGTTGGATTTTCATGTTGTGTGACTATACATTAAAGTAAGGAGGTTTGTGGTCTATGTAAGCCAACCACATGGCGTCCAGCATCGTCCACAAGATGTCCAACTTGAATTGGAGGATTTCCAGCGCCCGTTCCTGTTGTTGTCGAGTGTTGAAATGTTCCAGCGTAATGGCTAACCCATGCTCAACATCGCGGCTGGCTTGACTGACCCGCTTGCGGAAATAAGCCAAGCCCTCGGCCTCAATCCACGGATATTTGTCAGGCCAACCCGCCAAGCGTTGTTTGTGGATGGTTGGGGCGAACATTTCGGTCAATGACGAACAAGCCGCTTCCTGCCACGGAGCATTGCGGGCAAAGTTGACATAAGCATCGACAGCAAATTTGACGCCGGGCAAAACACGTTCAAGCGACCATAATTCTTCGCGAGGAATGCCGACTGCCTCTCCCAAGCGCGTCCACGCTTCTATGCCGCCGGCATCTTCACCCCAACCGTCGTGGTCGTGGATGCGTTGTATCCACAGGCGGCGAGTGTCCCGATCCGGGGTGTTGGCAAGGATGTTGGCATCTTTGACGGGAATTTTGATTTGGTAATAAAACCGGTTCGCCACCCAACCTTGAATTTGGGCTTGATCGAGCTTGCCCTCGGCCATCAGCAAATGGTAAGGGTGTTGGATATGATAAAATTTTTCTTTGGCACGTAGATGGGCTTCAAATTCTGCCCGACTCCAGGCTTGATTTTCGGTGGTCATGTGTTTATCTCACAGGTTGATTTCCATGCCGTCGAAGGACACTTCGATGCCGGCTTCTTCCAAGGTTTTCCGCTCGGGCGAATCTTCGTCCAGAATCGGGTTGGTATTGTTGATATGGATCAATATTTTTCGCTTTGCTTGGGTTCCGGCCAAGAATTCTATCATGCCTCCCTGACCCGATTGTGGTAAATGCCCCATTTCCAAGGCTAGTTTCTCGCAAATGCCGGCGCGCGACATTTCATCGTGCTGCCAGAACGTGCCATCAACCAAGATGCAGTCGGCATCATGGGCGGCTTGGGCGACATGCGGCTCGATTTCCCCCAAACCCGGGGCATAATACAGTTTTTGCCCAGTGGATATTTGCTCGATCACCACGCCAATGTTATCACCGGGATGTGGGTCGTGACGGTGCGGCGAATAAGGGGGTGCTTTGCTTTTCAAAGCGTGGGTGTGTATGCGCAGATCGTCAATCAACGGTATGGAAAAGCCGCTCCCGTCCAATGGCACTGGGTGATGATTGACTTTGCAATAATGTTCAAGCATGTTGAACAATGGGAAGCCGGTGGATAAGTCCTGCTTGACCATTTCGGTGCAATAAATTTCCAGCGGTATGGTCGATTCCCGCAGCATCAACAAACCGGTCGTGTGGTCAATCTGACTGTCGATTAACAGAATGGCCTTAATGCCGCTGTCTCGAATCCCATGCTTAGGGTGACTGTCCGGGAACGCTTCGAGTTGCGATCTTATGTCAGGGGAGGCATTGAACAATAGCCAGTTGCTGCCATCGCTACTGACGGCGATGGAGGATTGTGTACGTCGCTTGGCGCGCATTTCACCAGAGCGAACCCGCTTGCAATTGTTGCAATTACAGTTCCATTGCGGGAATCCGCCGCCAGCGCCAGCGCCCAATATTCTAATTTTCATACGCTTTGCAAATCAGGTGGGCAGAGAAAGTTTATCAGCGAGCTAAAGACCCGCTACAAAAGAAAAACGGGGTCGCACAACCAACTGTGGACCCCGTCTCCCAAAATCAACACCGAATCAACGGTTGTAGATGTACATCGTGACTTCGAAGCCAAAACGCAGATCGGTGTAGCTAGGTGTTTCCCATTGCATGTCGTATACCTCCGAAAGTGGTTGTTAGTGGATCGTCGCTTACAATAAGCTCATTGAAAAGTATACTTTGTGATACGGTGCAACGCAATAGTGCAAGCGATCCGGGGATTGCTGAGCGTTAAACGAACCCCTGTGGCTTTGACTTTTGTTGATCCTAAAAGGTTCCTTTGGAATAGCTCGCGTGGAAACCCACCCTGTTCAGGCTTTGCGTTGAAGCCTCAACCGACGGATGCCGAAACAATTCATCAAGAATTATCTAAATTTGGCATCAAAGTTTTCTTCTTTACCAAGCACGGGGGCTGGCTTTATCCTACCCGTGAAATGCCAAGGATGGACGACAAATGCTCGCTATTCATCCGATCCAACCGCAGAATGTCTTAGATTTATCCCATTGTTTATTTTATAATCATAAGCTTGTGAAACATTAACAAACATTTTGAATTTTCAACCTCCCTTTCCCAACATCCATCAAGGAACTTTTACGTGATACACGAAGCAATCAACTGGCTGGTTTCCACCATCGGAGCCATGGGCTATACCGGGATTTTTTTATTAATGGCCATGGAAAGTTCCGTCATCCCCATCCCTAGCGAGGTCGTCATGCCACCCGCGGGTTATTTGGCACAACAAGGCAAGATGGACATGCTTTTGGTCATTTTGAGCGGCACGTTTGGAAGTCTGGTCGGAGCCTATGCCAACTATTTCGCCGCTCGCTATTTAGGGCGGCCTTTGCTGTTGAAATACGGCAAATATGTCTGGATCACCGAAGAGCATTTTGACAAAGTGGAGAAATATTTTAAGGATCATGGGGAAATTTCAACTTTCATCGGTCGCTTGTTGCCCGTGGTCAGGCATTTGATTTCCCTGCCGGCGGGTCTGGCGGGTATGAGCCATCTCAAATTCACCGCTTATACATTGCTGGGTGCCGGCATTTGGGTAACCGTGTTGACTTGGATTGGCTACTTCATCGGCCAAAACCAAGAACTCATCATGAAATACTCTCATGAGGCCCTAGTGGATGTGATCGCATTCTGTGTGTTGTTAGCCGCTGTTTATATTTGGTTGCATAAACGCAAAATTGCCCGTGCCTCCAGCGGAGACCAATAAAATATGTCCGTCAATCCTTTCTCTATCAGCCGTTTGCCGTCTATTGTGTTTGGGCAGGGCCAAGTCAAACAACTGCCCACTTTAATCAGGCAGTTTGGCCAACATGCTTTGGTGGTCACGGGAGCCCGTTCCTTTAAACAATCTGCCCATTGGGATGGCTTGGTGGAAGGCCTGGCTGAGGTGGGTGTGGGGTTTGACGAAATAACCGTCAGCGGCGAACCCTCGCCTGCTGTGGTGGACGAAGCGGTGGCGCAGTTTCTCGGGCGGGGTGTGCAAGTTGTGGTGGGCATAGGGGGCGGCAGTGTCATTGATGCCGCCAAAGCCATTGCCGGTTTGCTGCCTCATGGCAACTCGGTCATGGATCATTTGGAGGGTGTGGGCCGCAACATCCCCTATCTTGGCCCTTCAATCCCTTTTCTTGCCGTGCCGACCACCGCCGGAGCTGGTAGCGAGGCCACGAAGAATTCGGTGTTGAGCATCACGGGCGAGTTTAAGAAGTCTTTTCGCCATGAATGTTTGGTTGCCCAATATGCGGTCGTAGACCCCGACTTGTTGACGACCTGTCCGCCGGAATTGATCGCGGCCGACGGCATGGATGCCTTCACCCAATTGTTGGAGTCCTTTGTTTCCGCTCGCGCCAATCCGTTTACCGATGCCTTGGCAAAAAGTGGCATTGAAGCCTTTAGCGAGGGCTTTTTCGCCGCTTGGCGCGGTGGCGATGGTGAAACGGCCAGTGCCGGCAGGGCATCCATGGCTTATGCCGCATTGCTGTCAGGCATTACCTTGGCGCAAGCCGGTTTGGGTTCTGTGCATGGTTTGGCAGCCCCTTTGGGGGCGTTTTATCCGATTCCACACGGGCTTGCTTGCGGAACCTTGGTTGCCGAAGCCACTGCCGTCAACATCCGCGTTTTGCAGCAAGGTTCGCCTGAGTCACCCGCTCTGGAAAAATATGCGCAAGCGGCCACTTTACTGTGCCACCGATCTTTTTCCAATACGGGTGAAGCTTGTTCCGAGTTGATTGGCTTGTTGCGCGAATGGACCGAAACCCTAGGGTTAAAACGCTTGGGCGACTATGGCGTGTTGCCTTCGCATGTGGATAGGATTGTCGCCAATGCCCGTGGCAACAGTATGTTGACCAATCCGGTTTTGCTAACCGACGGTGAAATCGCCGAAATAGTCCGGGCGAGATTGTGAGTTGTGTGCAGCCCCGACTTCAAGCGGAGTGTATAGTTGGCTGAAGCCGGGACTGCAAACCTGTTTAGGCTATCGTCACTTCCTTGCTCAAGTACACTTCTTGGATGGCATTGAGTAAAGCCACGCCTTCCGAGATTGGCCTTTGAAATGCCTTGCGTCCAGAAATCAAACCCATTCCGCCAGCCCGCTTATTAATGACCGCCGTGCGGACGGCTTGAGCCAAGTCCCCGCTCCCGCTGGATGCGCCGCCTGAATTTATCATCCCCGTCCGGCCCATGTAGCAGTTAGCCACTTGATAGCGCACCAAATCGATGGGGTGGTCGCTGGTCAATTGGCTGTAGACTTTTTCAGTGTTTTTGCCGCATTTGATCACTTTGAAGCCGCCATTATTGGTTGCCATCTTTTGTTTGACGATGTCAGCGTCTATGGTGGCGGCAAGATGGTTGGCTTGCCCTGTCATATCAGCCGATTCGTGATAATCCACTCCATCCTTTTTAAACTCGGAATTGCGCAAATAAGCCCATAGGACGGTGACCATGCCAAGTTCGTGCGCTCTGGCGAAAGCCTCGCTGATTTCCAAAATTTGCCGACGGCATTCCGGCGAACCGTAATAAACCGTCGCACCAACCGCGACCGCCCCCAAATCGAAGGCTTGTTCCACGCTGGCAAACAAAGTCTGGTCGTAGATGACCGGATAAGTTAGGATCTCATTATGATTGATCTTCACAATGAAGGGGATCTTGTGAGCATAACGTCGGCAGACCGAACTTAATACCCCCAAGGTTGAGGCAACTGCGTTACAGCCGCCTTCAATCGCCAGTTGGACAATCGATTCTGGGTCGAAAAAAATTGGATTGGGCGCGAAAGACGCCCCTCCGGTGTGTTCTACACCTTGGTCCACCGGCAAGATGGACAGGTAACCGGTGTTCGCCAACCGACCCCGTGCCAGCATGGATTGAAAGTTTCGCATGGTCGCAGGGGTTCGATTTTTACTGGCGACAATGCGGTCGATATAATCGGGCCCGGGCAAATGCAAGTGTTGTGCGGGGATGGTTTGGCATTGATGAGTCAATAATGTCTCGGCCTCATCGCCTAGCAAGGTTTGAATGTCGGTCATAACAGTTCCTCCTTTGTGAATACCCTTCTCAGGGCGGCATTTCATTACATTACATTAATCTTTTCTTGGTGTGCTTGGCAAAGCAGAATTATTTTACCAAAAAGAAGTCAAACTGACTGTTTACCCATAGTGACTAATGATAAAGTTGTCGTGAATTCCCAAACTTGACGATCCAATGAGTCTTTATCCATTAAACACAATGACTGTTCTACTTCTACATGTTAGAGCAAAGCCTCAATGGACGATTTTAAATTCATCACATAAGCACCGCCATGTCCCAGCAGAAAATCCCCAAACTATTGACTTCGGAAATCACCCCTATTGAGGTTTATCGTCAACGGCGTGAGTTCATGCGTCTTGCCGCCGGAACCGCCTTGGGTGCTGCCCTGCCCTACCCTATTTTCGCCGGGGAGAAATTGCCGGATCGGGTGAAATCGGCCTACGAGCTATCCGACAAGCTGACACCCTACGAGGATGTCACCCATTACAACAACTATTATGAATTTGGCACCGACAAGGAATCCCCGGCGAAAACGGCCGGCAATTTGAAAATTCGCCCTTGGACCGTGTCAGTGGAAGGCGAAGTGCGCAATCCTAAGATTTGGGACATAGACAGCCTAATGAAATTGGCAGCTTTGGAAGATCGCGTCTATCGCCTGCGGTGTGTTGAAGCATGGTCCATGGTGATCCCTTGGGTAGGTTTCCCCTTAGCCGAATTGATTAAGCGGGCCGAGCCTACCGGCAATGCCAAATTTGTCGAGTTCACCACACTGAATGACCCCGCCCAAATGCCGGGGGTCAACTCGCCAGTGCTGGATTGGCCTTACCGCGAAGGCTTGCGCCTAGACGAAGCGCTGCATCCTTTAACCTTACTGACGTTTGGACTCTATGGCGAGGTGCTGCCCAATCAAAATGGTGCGCCTGTCCGCATTGTCGTGCCTTGGAAATACGGGTTTAAAAGTGCAAAATCCATTGTGCGAATCAAATTCATGGAACAAATGCCTTTGTCCAGTTGGATGAAGGCCGGGCCTAGCGAATATGGATTTTATTCCAACGTTAACCCGACGGTGGATCACCCTCGCTGGAGTCAGGCCAAAGAACGGCGCATCGGCGATTTTTTCAAGCGCCCAACCTTGCCATTCAATGGTTATGCCGATCAAGTTGCCCAGCTTTACACGGGCATGGATTTGCAGAAATTTTTCTAAAGACATTGCTCATAACACCGACCAAGGCCCAACAAGATAAATGCTTGTTGGCAGCGAAAAGATTGGCATTCCTTGTCGCCCTGATTCCATTGGCGAAACTCTTTTGGCTTGGATTTCACCATGGCTTAGGTGCAAATCCGATTGAAAAGATCACCCGCACGACAGGCTATTGGACTTTAGCCTTGATAATGATTACGTTGACGGCGACACCATTAAAAGCATTGTCGGGTTGGAGTTGGCCAATCCGATGGCGCAGGATGCTAGGCTTGTTCGCATTCTTTTATGCCTGCTTGCATTTTCTGACCTATCTGGTGCTGGATCAATTTTTTGACTGGGCGGCCATCGTCAAGGATATCGCCAAACGGCCTTACATCACGGTTGGATTTCCCGCATTTCTAATGCTGATACCATTGGCAATCACTTCCACCCACAAAATGATCCAGCGCTTGGGGGCTAGGCGTTGGAAGCGTCTGCATAAGCTGATTTATGTCATCGGCATCGCCGGTGTCTTCCACTTTTGGTGGTTGGTGAAGAAGGACATCACCGAACCCATGCAATTTGCGGCAGTGTTGACGGTATTGTTAGGGTTTAGGTTCGTCCGTTGGTGGCGATTCAGATAAGACCGAGTTGGTCTCAGGGGGTTCATAGCTTACCTTCACTACGTAATACACCATCAAGCCACTCGGCGTTTCCACCCTCACTTCGTCATCCAGCGTTTTTTTCATCAGTGCGCGAGCCATGGGCGAATCCATGCTAATCCAGCCTTGCGCCGGATCAAATTCATCGGGCCCTACGATGCGATAAGTCACTTCCTTGCCTTCCTCGTCTTCCAAGCAAACCCAGGCCCCGAAATAGACTCTCGAACGGTCACTGGCTTGAGTCGCTACGACGGTCAATTCTGGCAAACGCTTTTGCAGATAACGGATGCGACGGTCAATTTCCCGCAATTCCTTCTTACGATAAATATACTCGGCGTTTTCCGAGCGATCCCCCTCGGCGGCGGCTTCGGACAGAGCCACTGTCACCTCGGCCCGCCGCTTCCACAGGGCAAGCTGTTCGGCTTGCAAGACAGCGTATCCGTCAGGGGTGATGTATGCAGATTTGGGAGGTGCGGGTGGGCGGTATCGGGTCATGGTAAATTATTGGAATCTAGAGAAAATCGGCTTGCCCATTCAGAATTGTCTGGTGAATCCCTTTTTACAGCGTCTTGCCGCACTACTGATTTGACGACTGGCAAGCTCTTCAAATTACCTTCGGCTTATGACACACTAAGCACAAGAGGAGAATCTTAATCATGAGCACAAGCCTATTCGGCATTTACGCCATCATCGCCTACCTTGCTGCCAGCGCTGCGTTGGTACATTCCCTGCAAACCGACTATATTACCACGGAGAAAAATCCGTGGCTGCGGTTTAAAATTCTAGGATTAGGTTGGCTGGCAGCCCTGTTTCACGGGGCCAGCCTGAGCGATATGTGCGACCGGGCTGGCACGGTCAATTTTAGTTTCCTGAGCGTTTCATCTTTGGCAGGGCTCAGTATCGTCGGCATTTTGCTGCTGGCTGCCCTGACCAAACCGGTGGACAAACTCGGTGTGATCATCTTCCCCCTCAATGCCGCAATCATTTTTTTGAAGCTTGTCGTACCGGAGGAAGCTCATGCCTTAAAAGTCCATTCTTGGCAGATGGATATGCACATCCTAGTCTCCATGCTGGCCTACAGCTTCCTCAACATGGCCGCACTGCAAGCCTTACTGCTGGCTTTGCAAGACTGGCATCTTCGCAGCCATCATGCCAAAGGGCTGATTCGTTCACTGCCCCCGTTACAAACCATGGAAAAACTATTATTCCAATTGATAGCGGCGGGTTTTGTCTTGTTAAGCCTGTCATTGTTGACCGGATTTCTTTTCGTGGAAAATTTATTTGCCCAGCATTTAGTCCATAAAACTGTCCTGTCCCTATTTGCTTGGCTGGTTTTTGGGATATTGCTGGTAGGGCGCATACGCCAAGGCTGGCGTGGTCAACTCGCCATACGCTGGACGATAGGCGGTTTTGTTTCTTTAATGTTGGGTTATTTTGGCAGCAAGATGGTGCTGGAATGGATATTGAACCGGCATTAAACCTACATAGTTCACAAATCTATTCAAGGATTCGAGCGGGTCGTGTTCATATTGATAAACCGATCCAGTTGATTGGCAAATGCTTGCCTGTCTGCTTGGCTGAGAGTGGCAGGCCCACCGATATCGACACCGGAGTTTCTTAACTCCTCCATGAAATTCCTCATCGTCAGGCGCTCGCTGATGTTTTCCTTGCTATAAAACTCTCCGCGAGGATTTAACGCAAAGCCCTTTCGTTCAATCACGGCGGCGGCAAGTGGAATGTCGGCAGTAATGACAAGGTCACCGGATGACACCTGTTGGGCTATCCAATTGTCAGCCACATCAAAACCGGAACCGACTGTCACGGCCTTTATATAGAGTGAGGGGGGAATTCGTATAGGTCTATTGGCAACCAGAGTCAAATTAACTTTGACCCTCAATGCCGCACGAAACAATATTTCTTTGATGGGATTCGGACACGCATCGGCATCTACCCAAATTTGCATAAGCTCCAATCCTGAAAAATCTTGTCACACGAAGCGGCTAACAACACTGTTGTTCTTATTTTGTTGTTGTTAACCCTAAACTTCGTGCAACAAGATATTTAGCTATCTACTCCTCCAGGCGGCAAGTATTATTTTTTTTTACTTCCTATAGGCATTACTCAAGTAATGCCCAGACCGCCTACTATATAACTCTTTAATTTAGAGTTATTTTTTATTTTGCATCTGTTTTTCCACTTCTGCCTTGAGTTGCTGCTGAGCTTCGCCAGCGCCGCTGACTTCCATCTCTCTGGATTTCAACATCAGAACCAGAACGATCGTGGCAATGATCAGACCGGCTATGTACAACCAGAAATTATCTTTTTCTTGTTCCATTTTGAGCTACCTCTTAAAATTAAAAAAGTTAAAAACAACGCCCTGTTTGGGCGTAAGCTAAAGGAATCGGCTGTGCTTTAGAACACCGCCTACCCTGCAAGAGCGAGGCTCAAAACCCACATCTCTAGCGAGTGGTTTACATTTTAAGTTCGTGAACAATGCATTTCAATAGATTTCATTAATTTTTTTAATCTAGATCAAAAAAAAATTTTATACATATGCATTCACTGATTGCCAAATTGCTTGAAAATCCATCTCAGATCAACCGACACCTTCAATCAAATGGAAAATATTTGTCTAATTATCATTAACATAAAACAAATATCGTGACATTTCCAGCAAAATTTGCAGTACCCCTCCAACGTCCTTTTGTAGGTCAGCTCGTCATGTGGGTGAAAAGCGCCTTTTTCTCAATTAAGCGAACATTGGCCAAACAAATTTCAAACCGATGAGCATTAAAACCGATGCAAGCAGGGGCCGCAAAAAATTTTCGGGGATTTTGGCGCTCAAATGACTGCCTACCCAAATGCCCGGCAATGAACCCACCAACAAGCTACCCAACAGCACAAAATCGACGTTTCCCATGTACAAGTGACCCAAGCCCGCAACCGTCGTCAAAGGGATTGCGTGGGCAAGGTCAGTGCCGACAATCTTTATTGTTGGCAGACGCGGATAAAGAAAAAACAACGCAACCGTACCCAGCGCACCCGCCCCGACTGAGGACAAGGTCACCAAAACACCCAAGCCAAAGCCAACTAAAATCGTGGCAGGGGCCTGCAAATGATGGAAGCGCCCCGGTTGATGCGATTCGCTTTCAAGCCCTGCCTTTTTCAACCGATTGCGAAAAAACAAGGCTAGAGCCGTTAGAATGAGCGCTATGCCCAGTGAATTGCTCATGACCAGCGCAAGTTCCTTGCGAGGAATATCGAAATATTCCAACACAAAAATCACCGCCAATGCAGCCGGTAAACTACCCGCACACAATAAACCGACGATTTTCCATTCCACCGAGCCATGACTGCGGTGGTGTACCGCTACGCCGCCACTTTTGGTGATGGCCGCGAATAGCAAATCAGTTCCCACTGCCGTGGTCGGGGCAAATCCAAACAAAAAAACCAGTAGCGGTGTCATTAGCGAACCCCCGCCTACCCCGGTCAGCCCAACCAACACTCCGACCGACAAGCCAGATACAATATATGCAAGATCCATAAAATTCCTAAAGTTTGGGAAGTGGGAAAAACGTGAAATTATAACGGAATGCCAAGTCCGTGATAACGGAAACTGATCCCGACCAAAACCGTCTGGTCTAGTCAATCCTGCTGGAGGTAATCGTGCTGCTTTATTTGCTCAAACTGAGCGTGACCGTGAGCGTCATTTTGGCCTCGGCGGAGGTCGCCAAACGATTTCCCACACTGGGGGCGTTTATTGTGACTCTACCCTTGGTGTCCATGCTGTCAATGACATGGCTTTATTGGGACACCAAGGATGCCGCCAAGGTTAGTGCTTATACTCGTGAAATATTTTATCTGGTGCCGCTTTCCTTGTTTTTTTTCCTGCCCTTCCTGTTTGAGCCACGCACCCATTGGCCTTATTGGCTGAATTTTTCAATGGGCTTCGTGAGCATGGGTTTGGCATTTGGCTTGTTTGCGTTTTGGCGTTACCAATAACCCCGTCAAATCACCTTGGAGAAGCGGACTTTATCATCCGCCGAAGTGTTCAGATATTGATCGAAAACCATGCAAATGTTGCGAATCAATAACCGCCCTGCCGGTAACACTCTGATTCCAGCATCATCCACGCTCAGCAAACCGTCATGCTGCATGGCGGTCAGCGCTTCCCGCTCGGCACTGAAATACTCCCAGAAATTGATGTCATTGCAGCCATTGAAGACTTCAGTACTCAATTCAAAATGGCAAATCAATTGGTTGATCACACTGCGCCGTAACACATCCTCATCCGTTAACTCAACACCTCGGAAAACTGCCAAATCACCGGCTTCGATGCGAGCTTGATAGTGTTCCAAGTCGCGTTCATTTTGACTGTAACTGTTGCCTATGCGTCCAATCGCACTGACCCCCATCCCCACAATGTCGCATTCGCCATGGGTGGCGTAGCCTTGGAAATTCCGCGAAAGCTTGCCTTCGCGCTGGGCAACCGCCAATTCATCGTCTGGCTTGGCGAAGTGATCCATGCCTATGTAGACATAACCCGAATCAGTCAACCTCTCGATAGCGTGGCGCAATATCCGTAGCTTTTCCTCAGGCAATGGCAAGGTGCTTTCGTCAATCTGGCGCTGTGTCTTGAACAAGTGAGGTAGATGGGCATAGTTGAAGACCGAAATCCTATCCGGGCTGGCATCGATCACCCGAGTCAGCGTTGTATCAAAGCTGTCAACAGACTGGTGGGGCAGTCCGTAGATCAGGTCCAGACTGACCGACATAAACCCAGACTGACGGGCTGCGGCGATGATGCCCAAAGTTTGCTCCTCGGACTGTATGCGATTGACCGCCCGCTGCACCGTTTCATCAAAATCCTGCACACCCAAGCTGATCCGATTGAAACCAAGTTCTCGCAAGTACACGATGCGTTCAGCATCCACCGTGCGGGGGTCGATCTCGATGGAGTATTCACCTTCGTCATTGCCCAACAGTGAAAAATGGCGGCGAGTTTCATCCATCAACCGACCCATTTGCGCTTGATTCAGAAAAGTCGGAGTCCCTCCGCCCCAATGCAATTGCTCCACCTTGCGGCTTTTGTCAAACAAGTTTCCTTGCCTTTCGATTTCGAGACTAAGGCAATCGAGATAACGCAGGGTATGGGCCTGATTCTTGGTGACCACTTTGTTGCAAGCGCAATAAAAACATACCGTCGCGCAAAAGGGAATATGGAAATATAAAGACAAAGGCGCAGGATTTAAAGCCTCGTTGGTGCGGCGGGCATGTTCAAGGTATTGCGGAACCCCAAAATGGTCAGTGAATTGCACAGCGGTGGGGTAAGACGTGTAGCGTGGTCCTTGCCGGTCATAACGTCGGATCAGCTCACGGTCAAAAACCAAGGTTTGTTGTGTCATATTTAAGTGTCCTAGATACAAAGCTTATGGAACTGTTGTCGAATGTATTCGCCCCTGCGCTTTGTGAAAATTAGTTGCCATTCGGTTGAGTTTGGCGGATATTTTATAGCAATCATTGATTTTGAGGAAATAACACCATGGGAATCCTCCAAACCTCCACCCCGTTCAGTTTTGAAGATTATCTGGACTATGAGAAGGAACAACCCGAAAAACATGAGTATGTGAGAGGGGAAATCTTTGCCAGGGTCGGGGCTAGGCGTGTCCATGTCACAGTATCCGGCAATTTATGCGCAGCCTTCAAAGCCCATCTGCGCGGAACGCCTTGGTGGATATTGAATCACGGCGGGTGGAATGCTTTCGCCGCAATACCGAGAATCACTGGGTACTTTACGATTTTGAAGGCGAAATGGAATGCGAATTTGCCAGTATTGGGTTCTCAATGCCGCTTGCGGAGGTGTTTGAAGATGTGGATGCTGATAATCTGCCTTCAACGACAGAACAAACCCATTCCGAAGGCTGATGATACAGCCGTTCGCCAACACTCAATCGGCTGATTCAAAATCTTCCGCCAAACCCAACTCCCGCGCCAAGCTTTCATCATCCATGATAAACACATCCTTGTTTTCCCACGCCAAAGCCCGGATGAAATCGCGCCTAGTCAACCCCGCAGCCCGTTCCTGCGACCTCGCCCCTTAAGATAGCTTTTGCCCCGTGAATCTGCGAAAATGCCTACAGGCAATAGCCTATTTCTTACAAAAATAATCAATCATTTGTTAATTGGAAGATCAATATGAGCCGTTACTACACAAAATCCCATGAGTGGGTCGATTACTATCCTGAAAGAAAAGTTGCCAGGATTGGTGCTTCAAATTATGCCCAACAACAAATGGGGGAAATTATTCACATAGAATTTCCTTCTGTTGGAAAAGTATTCCAGGAAAAAGATTCTGCCTGTGTGATTGAATCAGTCAAAATAGCAAGTGACATCTATACTCCCGTAGCAGGCAAGATAACAGCGATTAATAAAGAGGCTGAAGATAACCCTTCATTGATAAACGACGACGCTGAGAAAACTTGGCTTTTCGAAATCACCTACACTCAGGAAGCTCCAGGGTTACTTAGACCCGAAGAATACCAGAGTATCATTGCCTAGTGCAGGGCCGTAAGCTTATAAGATGGGCAGGCATCTTTTGGCCTGCCCATTGATTATGCCTGATTCCGAGTGGGCAAACCATAGAAGCGTCTGCCCACAGCAATTCTCATTTTGGCGAAATCGGGTGGGCTAGCGTCGTAGCCCGGATGGAGCGAAGCGTAATCCGGGTTTCTGTATGGAGCGCAGCGAAATACGGGGTTTCAAGCCACGATAACCCATATACCCAAAACCATACCTCAAGGGCAAAACAGCGGTATCGGATGTGTTCCGTGTCCGTCCCGGATTACGCCGCATTGCGGCTCCATCCGGGCTACGCTGGCTGATTAAACCCCCTGTCCCATTCATCTCTAAGTTTAAGAAGATCGGGCAAATCATCGCGTTGCACCCAAAGCCCACGGGCTACACGCATTTTCTCTAGGCGCTCAATATGGCTAAATGATTGGCCTGCTTCGGTTAATTTTCGTTTAGCCTCGACGAATTCAACAAAATCCAAAATCTCACGGGCCGTGGATTCAGGCAATGCCTTGACCTGTTCGTAGATTTGTTCGGCGGTGTTCATGTAGTTGCTGGTCACAAGTAGATATTTAATGACGAAAGATGGATAGGTTGAACAACGAATTTATCGCTGCCCAACCATTCTAGGGCTATTAGTGATTATCGGGCAACAGAAAAGACGTTGCCCGATCTACTCGGCTTCATATTCGCCAGCCTCATATAAAACCGCCGCAATCAATTTGACCGACAAACGATAATCATTAGCCAGCAAATTATCAACGATGGGGCTTACAACCTCAATGAGCCCTAGCCGTTTGGCTTCAAGCAATACGCCCAATAGACCAAAGAGGGGAATGCCTTGTTCGGCGGCAATTATGCGGCCACGTCGGTCATCCAGCAAAATGCCACACTGTAACGCCCGAGCCAAGCTCATGGCTTGAGACTCGCCTTCATCCAGCACGATGCGAAAGTCCCGGTAAAAATCGTCATTCCTATCGGGATGAACACGGCCAGATTGACGGACAAACTCGGCTACCGCCAACGCGCCCGGCAAGACGGAATTTCCCGTCACCTCTCGTAATACCGCCTCTGGCAGGTGAATTTCGGCGAATATCTTTGGCAGTAACGTCAAATGATGACACTTTGCCAGAGCTATGAGCGGGCCTGAGTCCGCCACGATTACCGGTTTGCTCAACGGAAGTTCGCCAATTCCGCCTTGAGTTCATCGGCGGGGTAGTCCACCACCGGAATTCCTAAGCGGCTCACGGTTTCGAGGAATGCCAATTTGGGCATCCGGGCCAATTCAGCGGCCTTGCCCGATGACAACTCCCCGGATTTGAACAAATTGACCGCCAAAGCCACATGGACACCCGACTGCAACAAGGTGTCATCGAAAGGCACACTGACGAACAGCGGCTGGCCTTGTTTCGTCACCAAAGCGAGATGACCAGCCTCGGCTTCGCGAGTCAAGTCGCCCGAATGTTTATGTAAGTCTCGGATACTGAAGGTTTGCACAGGCTGGCTCCTAGTTAATACGTAGTCACAGTATAGCCCTGATCGATCCTGCGCAGGAAGCTGGAAACAACACGCAAGGCATCGCGGACATCATCATTCATAAAAGGGTGGCGATTAGAAACAAGAATAGGCAAGTATCCCTTAGACAAAACTCTCGACAGGCATTTTGCGTACCCACCGATAATACAGGATTCCGCGTTGATGGGCTGCTTGTAATGTTATCTTGAAAACAGGTGGGGCGGAATAGCGGTTTAGCGCATTCCGCCGATTGTCTCCATTTCCCCATGCGGCGGAGCCGCTCTCACCCTACGCATAGCACGAATGCGTCCTATCGCGTTTATCTCTTTCTCCCATACCGCGCAATTCAGTTTACGCCTATTACGTCTTACCGTATTAGTTTCGAACAGTATCATTTGGAGAACATTGTAGACACTACTTTTTCTTTATAGAAAAGCATATTAAGAACAATTATTTCTTCATTCTCAATAACTTGATAGCTAAAAATATCTTGATTTTCTCCGTGCATAGGGTATTCCCTCATGTCTTGATATGTATATACAGTAATTTTTTCTATTCTTTGACGCATTTCGTCCGAGCAATCAGGATTTATTCCAAGAAATATAGGTGACACTTGAAAAAATCCAATAATCTTTTTTGAACCTTTATTGTGAAAATAATAAATGCCTTTGGCAATTTTATCTAGGCAGTCACAAATTAGCTCAACATCTACTTCAAAGTCTTTGCCAAAAAAATATTGGGCATCACCTTTAGTTACCCCATATTTGTTAATGATTTTACTGTCTTTCTTAATATGTCTTATCATACCTCGAACAGTGCTGTTAGTTACATCTGAAGGGATATTATTTGAACTTGCTGTCAATACAAATTTTAAATACTCATCACAGTCTGATTTCCCTGAGTTATGGCTTGGGCATGAGGGTACAGTAATAAGATTTTTCGGTTCTTTGTCTCTAGAAAAGAAGCAACGAGGAGGAACATGTTCCCGCCCTGTGCTTTTAGATTCGCAGCAATAGCATGTGTCCATATTTTAACGACTAATAAATTAGAGAAGGGGCTTTCGACAACGGGGAGAATGCCCAACATATATTCGGCATCAAAAAAGTTGCGTTAGGATGGCGCAGCAGACTCAACCTACCAGCATCGTCACGGGGAATCGCTGTATTAGCCATGGGGTAAGCTCCTATTCAATCTGAGTAGTATCACCATTTATCAGGTTGGCATTAGTATAATCATGATGGGATAAGTGGCGCAATAAAAAAAGGTTTTTGGCTGAATGCGCCGGTTTGCAGACTTAGGTTTTACTGCCATTAAGTTAAGAGTTTGGACTTACCTGCTCTTGGAGTGCAAGGCTTGCCTTGCTGAAACTGACAAGTCGTTGCGAACCATCGCAAGGCAAGCCTTGCACTCCCTCCGTGCTTAATTTAATGGTTTTGAGGCTTAGGCGTGGGTTCCCCATGCTTGGTAAGACGGCGCAGACCTTGCGGACACGGGCGCATTGTTTTGGGCATAAGGCGCAATCATTGGGCCGCAAGGCGTAGCCTTTTTATCCTAGGCAAAATCATTTTGTAGTGGGGCACACTCGTTATGCCGACGGGCGCAATGTTAAAAAGATGTGCCGACCTTATATGTCTGACGGGAAATCCGATTCAGCGCAGTAATGAAGCCCGCGAAGTGCAGAACCCAAGGACGATCTGAACGGCATTTGCCGGAACGGATGGTTTAATACCAAGCCTTAAATTATTTCTTTGGCTTTTCATCCTGTATCGGTTCCTGCTTTTCATCCTTCTTTTTTTCATTCGGGTCTACCACCAAGAACGTCCCTGTGGTCATGCCCATATTGCAACTCCACGGGATGATGCCTTCTTGCTGAGGCGTGAATTCAATGATTTGCTCGCCTTTTTTCAAGGGGACATCCAAACCCAACTTTGGCACCACTACACCGGTGACGCACGACTGTTGACCGTCGTTATGGATTTTCCATTTCACCGGAACGCCTTTTTGTAAAATGATCTGATTGGGGGTTTTGTCCTGCCCGTTGAATGTCATTTCCACCAGTTGGTAACCCACCATAGACTTGGACATGTCCAGCCCGGTCTTATCGCGCAGTTGCGACGACACCCAAGCGAGGCCCGTGGTCATGTCATATTTTGCGCCACTGAGCACTAAACCCCGATTGAGCATAATCACGCCTAAGACCACGACAATCGCCCCGGAAAACCGAACGATCTTCGGGGCCAATGACGCAGAAGCCAAGCTTGTCAACATACCAAACCCTAACATCACCGGCAGCGTACCTAGGCCGAACACCAACATGAGCTTGCCCCCCTCCAATGCACTGCCTGTTCCAGCCGCCATGACATACATGGCTTGCAACGGTCCGCAAATCACCATCAGCCCATTAAGCAAACCGATGACGAAAGGATTGCCGTATTTACGCGACTGCGCCCCGATGAAACGAAGCAGCTTAGGCGATGTTTTGATGCGAAAATTGCGTAATGAGGGCCAAACATTCAGTAAACTCAAACCAAACAGCAACAGGAACACACCCGCGACCATGCCCACGATGCCGCGCACTTGTGGCGTAAAGGCAATGATGGAACCCATCAGACCAAAGCCAGCGCCAATTAAGGTGTAGGAAATGGTTTTGCCTAAACCATACAGCAAATGCCCGCTGTAGCGGAGCTTGCCAGTGGAAGTGGATTTGGTGGCATAGCTCAATACCAACGCGCCGCACATGCCCACACAATGGAACCCTGTCAAAAAACCGACGAGGAACAGCAACCCTAAGCTCATGTCTAGGCTGAGTTCAGGGATGCTGGTATTGGAACGAAGGCGGGCATCCAAATAAACAATTAAGGCGATGCCAGCAATCCCGAACACAAAAGCCAAAATACGCCTGGCTAAGACTCGGCAACGGCTAAAAAAACTGGGGTGGATTTGAGTTGAATTAGGTTTCACCGGGTCTACTGACAAAATTTAGGAGTTGGATAATGTACAAATTGGTATAAGTATATGCAAAAAATACACCATACACAAATAAATCAATAAGTTAAGTCAAAATATAAAAGTTGCAAGCCCATGGAGACCTCATGTTCGACCGTGACCGAAGCCAAACTGTGTCATATAACACAGCATTCAATGTCATATAACTTACTCTAGCCACAAATAAACATGCTGCTGACACCAAACGCTAGAACATTCATGAGCTTGAAATGTTGGCCCGATACTTGAATAGTAAATGGCATGTTTACCCAAACCCATTTTATTATAAGAGGTGCATCATGAATAACCATCAACTAGCTGTCCGTGCCAAGAGCAACGATTCAGGATCACTCGCTTTGGGCACAGGGCTGGCCTTTGCCTCTTTGATCTTAGTGCCTGCCCTAGCCGCAACTTTTGGAGTGGGTCCTAGCGTCACCGGAGCCTTGCGCATGGCTTTAATGAAAGCCTCGAACCGTGCATTGAACGGCTAACGTACCGCCGCCTATGCTGAATATACTGCCACACCCTGCCCTACCTACAATAGAAACTCGATCTTGTCAGCAATTCTCCTTATCAGGCAAAGCGTTGATGTCTAACCCGTCATTCCTGTCGGGAAGCAGGAATCCAGTCACATGGACGTGATACTTGGGTTAACTCACAGCGCTTAATCAAACGCTTACGCAGCCGACCCGTTACCGTCCATGGCACTGGATTCCGGCAGTCCATGCCGGAATGACGGCTTCCTCGCCAAAATGAGAATTGCTGCGATCCTGTCGAGTTCCAACAAAACTCTCCGCCCAGAAATCAAGCTGGGCGGAACATAAAAACTTTCACCCTTCTGTCAAAGATAAGCGATAATAAGCAGAATAATTGACAACGGTACATTTTGCTACAGATGGCTGAAGAAACCCCCAAACCCTGCGACTTATGTGGTCTGCCTGTCGAAACCTCTGATTTTTCTCTCCTTACCGTCAATGGACCCAAACAATTTTGTTGCGAGGGTTGCCACGGCATTTATCAAATGCTGCATGAAGGGGAAATAATAGACAATGTTGATGGCGGCAATACCACTAACTAGCTGATGTTTCAACAGTTGTTAACTGACGCTAGGCGAGGAGCGTCAAAGCTTGCTTTGACTAGAAATGGGTAAGGCAAGATTCGCTTTGTTTGTCAAAGCAGGCTTTGTTTGTCAAAGCAGGCTTTGTTTGTCAAAGCAGGCTTTGTTTGTCAAAGCAGGCTTTGTTTGTCAAAGCAGGCTTTGTTTGTCAAAGCAGGCTTTGTTTGTCAAAGCA